>NZ_JBMCZA010000064.1:1359-4362 GCF_048654705.1 Nocardioides sp. CPCC 206348 | reverse complement strand
CGAGGACCGAGCCGACCAGGATGACCTTGTCGGCGCTGCCGAAGTTCCGGATCGCCCATTCCTTCATCGGCGTCGGCGTCAGGTCGATGACGGCGGAGCCGACCGCGAGGACGGGCGAGGACGCCGGGTCGGTGAGGGCCGCGACGGCGTGCGCGAGTCCGATACCGACCAGGGTCGCGAGGACGCCGTACCAGGGCCACAGCAGTCGCAGCTTCATGCGAGTGCTTCGGAGCCGACGGCTCAGCGGATGGGTCGGCCCTACGAAGCAGGGGTGGCGATGTGGAACAACGCATCGCCGGCGTTGACGATCGGCGCCCGGGTCAGCCCGATCACGATGCCCGCCCGGTCGGCGTGCACGAGGCGGACCCGGCGACCGAACGTGTCGGAGAGGCCGCCGAGACGACGGCCGACCTCGACGTACTCCCCGAGGCCGACCTCGAGGTGCAGGATCCCGGTGCCGCGGGCGCGGACCCAGCCGCTGCCGCGCGCCTCCACGGGTGTGGGCACGGGATCGATCGCCCCGACGACCTCGGCGAGGTCCGCCGTCGTGGGGTCGATCATGTCCAGCGAGGTCAGCACGCGTCGTACGCCTTCGACGCCGACGGCGATCGGCTCCTCGTCGAAGCGCATCACCTCACCGGCTTCGTAGAGCAGCACGATGGCGCCGCGGTCCCGGGCGGCCTGGCGCAACGAACCGTCGCGCAGCTTCGCGTGCAGCATCACGGGGGCGCCGAAGGCCTGGGCCAGCTCGCGGGTGCGGGGGTCGTCGAGGTCCGCGCGGATCTGGGGGAGGTTCTCGCGGCGGTCGGCGGCGGTGTGCAGGTCGATGCCGACGTCGCACTTGCTGACCACCTCGGTCATGAACAGGTGCGCGATCCGGCTCGCCAGCGACCCGCGGGACGACCCGGGGAACGACCGGTTGAGGTCGCGACGGTCCGGCAGGTAGCGGTCGCCGGTCATGAAGCCGAGGACGTTGACGACGGGTACGGCGAGCAGGGTGCCGCGCAGCGTCTTCGCCGACAGGGGCGCGAGGGCCCGCCGGATCACCTCGACACCGAGCACCTCGTCGCCGTGGATCGCGGCATTCACCCAGACGGTGGGGCCGGGTTCGCGGCCGTGGATCACGCGGACGGGCAGGCTGACGTCACCGCCCGTCACGAGACGCGTGATCGGGAGCTCGACCTCCTTGGACGAGCCGGCGCGCACCCGGACGTTGCCGATCGCAAAGGACTCACGCGCCACTGCTGACCCCCCGGTTCCTGCGGCGTACGCGCCGTGTGGGTCGACCGCCGAGGTACGAGTGGCTGGCGTCGACGACGAAGCCCTGGCGGAGTGCCTCGCGCCCGATCAACAGCCGGAAGCCCATTTCGTCACGACGGGTCAGGGTGATCTCGGTGGTGATCTTGCGACCCACGAGCTTGAGGTCGGTCAGGATGACGATCCGTTCCTGGGCGTGGCCGGTGGAGCTGCGGACGACACGCCGGTCGTGCACCGGGCACTCGACGAAGACGGCGTCCTCGGCGGAGCGTTGCCACGGGTGCACCGAGAACCGGACCCATTCGGCGCCGTCCTGCTCGAACTCGGTGAGGTCGAAGGCGTGCAGCGCCGACGTGCGGGCGCCGGTGTCCAGCTTGGCCTTCACGTTGTTGACGCCCAGACCGGGAAGACGAACCCACTCTCGCCAGCCGGCAGTGACCTGCGGGCTGCTTGAATGGGGTCTCACCACGCTCGCATCCACACGGCCATCCAATCAGGTCGGGAAACAAGCAGGTCGATCATGAAGCTCGCCATCCTTTCGCGCGCCCCGCGGTCCTACAGCACGCAGCGCCTCCGTACGGCGGCGCTCGACCGTGGGCACGACGTCAAGGTCCTCAACACGCTCCGGTTCGCGATCGACCTCTCGGGCGAGGATCCGGACCTGCAGTTCCGGGGTCGCCAGCTGTCGGACTACGACGCGGTCCTGCCGCGGATCGGCAACTCGATCACGTACTTCGGTACTGCCGTCGTACGACAGTTCGAGCAGATGGACGTCTACACGCCCAACACCGCGAACGGCATCGGCAACTCCCGCGACAAGCTGCGGGCCTCGCAGATCCTGTCGCGCCACAACATCGGCATGCCCGCGACGACCTTCGTCTGGGACCGCGCCGACGTGATCCCCGCGATCGAACGGGTGGGTGGCGCGCCGGTCGTGATCAAGCTCCTCGAGGGCACCCAGGGCATCGGCGTGATCCTCGCGCCCACGCTGAAGGTCGCCGAGGCGATCATCGAGACGCTCCAGTCCACGCGTCAGCAGGTGCTGATCCAGCGCTTCGTCAAGGAGAGCAGGGGTCGCGACATCCGCGCCCTCGTCGTCGGTGACCGGGTCGTCGCTGCGATGCGGCGGGTCGCACAGGGTGACGAGTTCCGGTCCAACGTCCACCGCGGCGGCACCGTCGAACGCGTCGACCTCGACCCGGCCTACGAGCAGGTCGCGGTGCGCGCCGCGCAGATCATGGGCCTCAAGGTCGCCGGTGTCGACATGCTCGAGGGTGACGACGGCCCGCTGGTCATGGAGGTCAACTCGTCCCCGGGCCTCGAGGGCATCGAGATGGCCACCAAGCTCGACGTCGCCGGCGCGATCATCGACTACATCGACAACCAGGTCGCCTTCCCGCAGATCGACGTGCGTGAGCGGTTGTCGGTCTCCACGGGGTACGGCGTCGCGGAGATCGTCGTCCACGGCGACGCGGACCTCGTGGGCAAGACCCTCGGTGACTCCGGCCTGCGCGAGCTCGACGTCACCGTCCTGACCCTGCACCGCGGCACGACCGTGATCCCGAACCCGTTCGACCGCCACGTGCTCGAGCCCGACGACCGCCTGCTCTGCTTCGGCAAGCTCGAGGAGATGCGCTCGATGATCCCCGCGCGTCCGAAGCGCCGGGCCCGGGTCAAGAAGCTGCCGAAGCAGCCGATCCACACCGACGCCTGAGCCGGTCCGTAGGTCGAGGCGGTCACTCTGGG
>NZ_JBMCZA010000064.1:448-1318 GCF_048654705.1 Nocardioides sp. CPCC 206348 | reverse complement strand
GAGGTGCGAGGAGCGCCAGCGACGAGCCTCGAAACCCCGCACCGTCCACCAACTCCCCACAAGCACCATCAGGGCTTTCCTCTGTCCACAGACAGGTTTGCGCTGCTTCGTTGTGTCGGTGCTGGGTGATCCAATACATGTATGGAACTCGGAACCCAGCCCTCCTCGACGGCCGAGATCCTGCCGCGCGTCGGCGCCCGGGTTCGCCGTCGCCAGGCAGAGCTGGTCGACGAGTGGATCGACGTCGTCGCCTGGGCCCAGGACAACGTCGTGACCACTGTCGAGGGTGCGGCCACGCTGGTCGAGGGCGTGATCGACACCGGTGTCCCGATCGCCGGCGACGGCGCGCCGCTCGTCAGTGAGTTCAACCTGATGGAACTCATCGCCGTCCTCGGCAGGAGCCCGGATGGTGGTCGTGGATACGTGGGGCGGATCATCGAGTGCGCCTGGCGCCTGCCCGGCGTCTACGCCGCTGTGGTCGAGGGCAGGTTGGAGCCGTGGCGTGCCGAACGGATCGCGGACCTCACCCGGTCGCTCAACGCTGACGCCGCAGCGTTCGTGGACCGGCAACTCGCTGCCGTCGGGGGCGTGGGTTGGGCCCAGCTCGAACGCCTCGTCACTGAAGCGGTGATCCGGTTCGACCCCGACCGCGCCGAGCAAGAGCGGCAAGCCGCCGCCGACCGACGGCGGGTGTACTTCGACGACGTGGACGGGAACGGGCAGGTCGAGTCCCACGCGATCCTGGACGCCGCCGACGCCCATGACTTCGACCAGGCCCTGTCCCGTCGAGCGAAGCTCCGCGGACAACTCGGCGACACCGACTCCTTCGACGTGCGCCGCGCCAAGTCCGTCGGCGACATCGCCCGCCAT
>NZ_JBMCZA010000064.1:360-438 GCF_048654705.1 Nocardioides sp. CPCC 206348 | reverse complement strand
AACGGGCAGGTCGAGTCCCACGCGATCCTGGACGCCGCGGATGCGCATGACTTCGACCAGGCCCTGTCCCGCCGTGCC
>NZ_JBMCZA010000064.1:0-350 GCF_048654705.1 Nocardioides sp. CPCC 206348 | reverse complement strand
CCTGACGGTGGGCGGGCGTACGTCGGGCGGATCATCGAGTGCGCCTGGCGCCTGCCCGGCATCTACGCCTCAGTGGTTGAAGGTCGCCTGGAGCCGTGGCGTGCCGAACGCATCGCGGACCTCACCCGCCCGCTCAACGCCGACGCCGCGGCCTTTGTGGACCGCCAGTTGGCTGCGGTTGGTGGGGTCGGCTGGGCGCAACTGGAACGCCTCGTCACCGAAGCGGTCATCCGCTTCGACCCCGAACGCGCCGAGCAAGAGCGCCAAGCCGCCGCGGACCGACGGCGAGTGGACCTCGACGACGTGGACGCGAACGGGCAGGTCGAGTCCCACGCGATCCTGGACGCCGC
>NZ_JBMCZA010000063.1:4180-8475 GCF_048654705.1 Nocardioides sp. CPCC 206348 | reverse complement strand
GATCCGGAAGACTTGGGGAGATCCGCATTCCTTGAGACGCGTGTTGCCGCATGTCGGGAAGAGCGGCTCAGCAGCCGAAGGGCCGCGACGCGGACGCTTGCGTCTACCCCGCACCTCTTCGCGGAGATCCGACAACCGACAGTCGACTTCGTTGCGATCCCAAGCGTAGTTTCCGAGAATCGCCCGTTTTTCTTGGCATCACACCTGAGTGCAGATGTGATTTTCAATGCGAACGCCACCGCGGAAGACCCTGATGGTTTCTTGTTTGGACTCATTTCGTCGTCGATGTTTCTTGCCTGGCTGAAGGCGGTTGGTGGCCGACTTGAGTCGCGATTGAGATTCTCGAACACCATTGTCTGGAATAACTTCCCGTTGCCGTCAATCTCAACAGAGGATCGGACCAAGGTGATCGCAGCCGGGAAAGGTGTGATCTCGGCCCGAGACGCCTACCCATCGCAGTCGCTTGCACAGCTCTACGAGCCGGCTTCCCTTCCGCCAGACCTTGCGGCGGCACACGCCGCGCTCGATGTCGTCATTGACGGCCTCTTCGAGTTGGTTCCCAACAAGGCCGACGAAGAGTCGCGACAAGCAGTCCTCTTCAGGGAGTATGCGACCCTTGACGCCGGGTTGCTCGCCGGGCCGTCGAAGGCGACGCGTGGTCGGCGATGAGGAGGTTCTCCAAGTTGGCTAAGCATCGCTCCTCGTCCCCAGATCACGGGGAGGAGAGGACAGCCAGGTCCGTGAGCGCGCGGCCAGGCTACGGACGCTCGCGGCGAAGTGACGCAGTCCCGAAAGATGTCCGCGACAACATCCCCACCGAACACAACAGCTAATCGCGGTGTTCGATGACCTCGTCAAGTCGACCTAGCCGGTCGCGGCGCCACAAAATGCCGGCGGCATCTCTGAAGCTGATATCGACGACAAGGTGCGACGGATCGTATGTCCCATAGTCGGGGTAGTCCTGACCGTCGCCAAGCGTGGGAACGCCCACAATCATCACGGGCGTCTCGCCCTCAGTTATCCACCGAATTGGCCTTGGCTCCGCCGATGGAGGTAGGACCGCAAGATCCTCACCGCCCAGATATCGCGGCTTCTCCTCGGTGGCTCCACCAGTCGGGGCGAGTACAACGCTGAAGTCGACGTGAACGTTAGTGACTGGTACCTCGGACGCGTTTCGCAGCATTGCTATCGCGCCAGAAATACCCTCCTCGGCGATGGGCGGACCGCTTTGCTGTTGTTGCCAGTTCGGAACGAACTTGTCGGGCCAAGCCGCGACAAGGGCGGCCTGCGCTCTCCTCCGCTCTCGAAGAAGTTCGCCATCCCTAACCTGTTCGATCCCGAGCGCCCTGGCCGCGTAGTCGGCTGCAAGCATGGCGGCTCCGAAGGCGGCGACCGTCGCGGAGGCTGCCACCCAATCGGCCATGGAACCTGCGTCGGCGTCGAGAACCAGACCGATCCCAACAGCGATTCCGACGACGACTAATAGCCCGCCCGCCACGACTCCGAACACGGTCCTCTTGGTCACGACTCAATGCTCCCATCCGACGAGGCCGCGCTCGTGCTCGCAGTCCGGCCCGCGTCGGCGAGCCACCCTGGCACGGCTAGGCGACAAGCAGTTCTGTCCCACAGGATTGGTCTGCGCAGCGGATTTTGGCACCATCGCTCGCGGCGGTTTGACGCACCCTGAATTTGCTCGAAGACCAGAAGGGCAGTGCGGGCAGCGTTGCCAGCCCTCCTGGTGGCGTTGACCGTCGTCACCGCCCGCCCGATGCACGATGAACACGTCGAGGGCGGCGAGCGTGCCCCGAGGGCGAGAAGCGGCGTTCCCCAGTCCAAGCGCGTCGTCAGCACCGTCAAAGCCGCGCCGAACCCGCGGAAAGGCACGGCGACCTTTTGGCGTTGGGAGGGCGCCCCCGTTGGCTAGTACGCGGCGTCCTGGGACGGTTGGCAGAGAGGTGAGTGGGGCAGGTAGACGTTGATTTCGGTCGGCGTCGGGTCGGTGTCCTGAGCGCGCGGTGCCAAGTAGGAGAGCACACCGAACATGAGGGACAGGCAAGCGACGACGTGACTCGCCCGTTCGCGTCGTGCGGTGCTGTCGCGATGGCGGCGGTGACGGCTTTGAGGCATGGACAGGAACTCCTCAGATGAGGTGGTTCCCGGGCGGCCCAGTGCTTTCGGGTGTGCAGCGCAATCCGCTAGGCGATGACTAAAGTCTACGCCTGCGTTGGGCGTTAAGGCGCGACCTTTCCGCCGTGGGTCGCGCTCTGAACGTGGATGATCTCGGCGGAGTCGTGGAACGAGACCACGAGCCAGCGTTTGTCGCACCCGTTGCACGACGAGACGCCATGTATGTGTGGTGCTTCTCCCGGGCCTCCGTGCAGCGGGTAGGCGAGGTTGCGCTCCTGAAGAACTGGGGTGCGGAACGGCTTTGCGACGTCCTCGGGGTTGTGAAAGACCCATTGTCGGTTTGATGGAATGTGAACCATCAGTCGAGCGATGGAGCGCCACGACTTGCAGTCGCACCGCAGATGTTTCTGTACTCGCCAATGCTTCTCTTGGTTCGCGTACGTCGCAACGGCTTCGTAATAGGCATCGTCTGAAGCATGCCGACCACGGTGCGGTGGCAGATGCTTGTACGGGTACTGGTCTCCAAGCTCGTACGTGGTGACCGGGTCACCCGCTTCGAACGGGCGCTCGTTGTCGATGCCTTCGCGCATCACCACGTACCCAGGTGAGTCGTCAGTCATCCGTCTCCTCCCGAAGGATCGCGATAGAGGTGTGGCCGAGTCAGCCGGCGGGCGCCGGAGCAGACGTGAGTGTCTCGAGGAACGGTTCGAGGATGTTTGCGGCGTGCTCTTGGCTTATCGCAATGATGAAGGAGACGAGCTCGTTGTTGAAGAAGATTGCGGCGGTGACGAACGCGAAGCCAAGGATCTTGCGTAGGGGCTTGTACTCCTGTGCCAGGTCCAGTGAGTCGTAGGTGTCCATGCCTAGATCGTGCCCGAAGGGTCCGACGCGACAGGTTCGATTGTCGGACCTGCAACACCATGGAACCATCGGCGTGATCGTCTCTCACCGCTGTCGCCAAGCTCGAGGCCCATGAACGCAGGCTAGAGGGTCTCGTGAGTTGTCGATGGCGTCCGTGGGTTGGCCACATTCGTCAGTAGTCCCATGTCTGCCGCTGCGTTCTCAGGCGGCGAAATGACGCAGCGGCCGCAGCAGATCTGTGTACTTCACGTGCCCCTTAAGCCAGTGCGCCGTTCACCTGAACACATCAGAGAACGTGAACGCGAGAACAAGCGCTTTCTCGTTGCCTGCTCCTGCGAACGCCGAAAGCAACTTCCTGAACGCGGTGACGCCCTGCTCGTCGTAGAGCACCAGGTTACGTTCCTCGGCAAGCAGCCGAGTGAGATGGGGGATGACGACCCCGGCCGCGAGCGAGTCGTATGCGTACCCGTCATTGGCCGCTACAGCATCAGCGAGCGCCTGGAGACCGCGCCGCTCGTCGACTCTAGATAGAAACACCAGCGTCTCCACGACATGGTGAATCACTGGAGCAGCCTTGCTGCTGGCGCATAACAACAGCAGAGGAATCGCGAGGTCGGCGAGCCGCGCGAGTTCTGCAGTTGCAGGTGCGTGTTGGGTGGTGCCGTCCTCGACGGCGGTGCTCTTCCTGTCGTAGGCGCCGCTGGAGAAGTAGATCTGGCTGGCAGTGGTGTCCAAGACGTTGTAAGCCCGCTTCAACGATGCAATCTCATCTGGCGTTGCCTCGGTCTTGCCTGTCAACGCGGCGCTCATCTCGTCCAGACATGCCAGAGCCGACGTGCACCCGGCTGTTGCGAACTCGAACGCTCGCTTCTGGACGCCGATCTCGGCGCCCGGAGCGAAGTAGTCCCGAATGAATGAGATCGCGTGCGATAGCTCCTTTGACACTGGAGCGGCGTCAGCCCATTCCTTCAGGGCCGAGCTCGAGTAGGGGGCCTCATGATGAAGGCCCAAAAAGGTCGTGATGTTGACCGCGAGTTTGTCGCGCTCCTTTGCGGCCCGTTCGTCATCTGCCGGCTCGGCTTCGACACAGTCGTCCCGAGTCTCAGAGAATCCATCGTCGACGCCCCTGCGATCATCGAGTTCAGCCAGTAAAGAATCGACTGCGTCTGGTGAGGTGTGGGCCTCCCGCTGCAGGCAAACGAGGAGTGCAGTCCCGACCATCACGTCGTGCTCGTCGAGAAGAAGAGTTCGCAAGGCGTCGACCCGCTCCTCCGATGTGGAGCCCGAGCGCAACCAGGTAAACGCTT
>NZ_JBMCZA010000063.1:0-4125 GCF_048654705.1 Nocardioides sp. CPCC 206348 | reverse complement strand
GACTCGACTTTGAGAGTGATTCGCGGCCCGTAGGCAGAGTCGCGCCACACCTCACGACGGGCAAGGACACTCAAGCATTCGACAGTCCGATCCCGGACACCCGGGCTCCACGCCATCATTAGAAGAACCTTCCGACGTTCTCGGCTTCCGAACGCGCTTCGAGCATGCTTACGAGAAGCTCCGCAACACGATGGTCAGGCGTGATCTTGGGATCGCGAGCGAGACGGTTCGCGCCGTCAAGTAGGAGCCGCTCAAGAGTATCGGAGATCTCCTGGGCGGCTTCGAATGCAGAATGCGCGTGCACGAACGCTCCAGCGAGCGCGTCCAGGTGCTGATCGCTCTCCGCGTGGTTGTCGCCGACCTTGTTGATGGCTTTCTCCAGGGCGTGCGCCGCTTGTTCGACCTCAGGGCTGAGTGTTGCGTGTCCACCTCGGAGATCGTGGTCAGCGGCTGACCATCGTCCGTCGACGATGTTGCCTTCATCGGAGTCCGGAGGCGGGATCTCCGGCGCGGTGTCCCCAAGCGCCTTGCGGCGGGACGCGAGCCGCTCGTCAGCGATCCGGTCAGGGTCGAGGCAGCCGACCAGAACCTCTTGGGCTTGTTCGCCTCGCTCGTAGCGTTCCAGTAGGGCGATCGCATTGCTGACCGCTGCTTCCAGTTCCCCATGGGGAATGGAGCGCTCCTGCGCGGCAGCCTTCAGGAGAGTTGCCGCTTGCGAGTGGGTGCTCGGGTGCGCGAGTAGCGACCCGGATGAGAACGCTGGCTGTAGGACACCGAACAACGCACATGGGTCTGATGCTTCGTTCATCAAGGCCGCCCAAGCCCATCCCACATGGAGTCTGTCGACGAGAACATCGAGTGTTGTCGACGCCGCGTTCTTGCTCGCGGTGAGCAGGCGGTCTGCGACGGCTTTGAGGTACTCCTGCTCATCGTCGTGCCAGTAGTTACTCAGGCCCATCATGTAGCTGTGCTCGATCCAACCTGTGACGTTCGGGCTAGTCACCGGCCACTCGGGGGCATCGTCGCGTTGGCGTGCCGACATCTCGAGTTGTGTCGGTTCGATGTGATCGATGACGTCGCACGCAATCTCAGCTGCAACCTTCACATCGGACGCCGCCAGAGTGGGGAAGGCCTGGCCAAGTTGGTAGACGGCAAACTTGGCCTGCTGCTGCCGCGACTCTCTCAAGGGCAACACTGAGCTGCCTCCCAAAGTGACGTCTTCGTCGCGGGTCTCCACAAAGGTCACCGAGGTGACCGACAGCCGGCGCGCAAGTTCGGGGTCGGTCTCAATCGCCTTCGAAGCGATGTCTGGGAACCACGCCGTAACCGTGCCACCCCACTGAGCCAGCGCCGTTTGGTCGTCCAAGAGTCGGGTGATCGCTTCGCGTACCTCTGCGCTTCTCGCTACGAGGTACTGAACCTGATGGATCAGCGCGCCGGCCAGCTGCTCCCTACCTGGCGGATCTGTTCTAAGGGAGTCGAGCAGGTTTGCAACCGCAAGCGCACGATCGTGGAAACCGTCGTTGCCTTGGATAGATCCGATCGGGATCCGACCTTGCAGGCCACGGATCATGTCGGTGGCCAGCGCCGCGTTCGCGAAACTAGCGGTCGACTGCTCAGACAGCGCGCGAGCCAAGCGCGACAGGGGCGCAACGACGGCTTCTGCATTCGGGACTACAGTGATTGCCCGCACCGCCGATGCGACCTGTCCTGCTAGGTACTGATGGCCGGTCATGGTGCCGTCGACAACCAATTGCGCTTGAGTCGCAAGGGCAAGCAAGTCATCTGCCTCAGCTGCCAAGTTTGCCACCCTTGACGCGATGGCCAGCGACGCCAGCACGTGATCGCTGCCGGCGACTGCGATGGCGGTCGGCCAAAACTGGCCATCTGGCCGTCTTTGCCATAGGAGGTCAACGAGCAAATCGAAACTCGGCCGCACGACAAGTGGGAGGGTCGGATCGGCATCGAGCCTTCGCACCAGGCCATTGGCGGGGTCGTGGACGTCGAGGAGCACGTATATCGCTGCCGCGTAGTCGAACAGGATGTTGTGAGCGAACGCGACAGCTCGACTGTGGCCCGGGATTGGGCCCTCGATTGCGGCTAGAACACCCCGGCTCAACAAGTCGTCGAGAGCGACCGCGTCGACGCCCTGGATCGTGGGCTCAGACTTCGCTGCTTGGAGGCGGCGGGAGTCGACCATTCTCTTCACGACGCGCTCAAGCAGTGCCTCCCGCGCTTGGGCCGCTTCATCCAAGATGCGCCAACCCCAGTAGCGGCCCAATAGGTCGACTCGGGTCCGAACCGACAGGAGTTCGTTGTGCTGGCTCGCGGTCAGGGAGTCTCCAAGGTCGGCGGCGAGGCGCAGGTTGAACGCGTTGCGCAGGAGTGCCCGTAGGTCAGGTGGTGCCTCAGCGAGAAGACTTGCCAACGGCATTGGCTCGACGATCTCGCGGTCCAGATCCTCGTCGCTGAGGTCGCCAACGCGTAGATGTCGGACCAACGCCAGTAGGGGATCAACTTCGCTCTCCACTGACGACACGGGCCGGCCGGCGAAGGCCCCTTGCAGAGGGCGGCTGTTGCGCGTATCGAACGTGCGGGCGGAAGCAATCACCTGCCAACGCGTCCCGGCTAGTCCAGCGACCATGTTGGCAAGCGCTTCTCGATCGCTCGAGCCGCGAAGTGCGTCGACGCCGTCAATGGCCAGTAGTGCAGGCGGGCCCGACCAACCGAGCAGGGCCTCCAGGAGTGGCGTACCCGGGTCAAGACGGTTCGCGCCTGCAACGTCTTCTGCCAGAAGAACGACCACCTCTTCAATGTCGCGACGCGACGTCGCGAAGTCTTGAAGAACGGCTGACTTCCCCGAACCGGCGTCGCCGACGATCAGGATCGGATCGCGTGATTCCAGATCCTTGAGCGTCTTCGCGGCAGTGCGGGAAATGAACAACCCGCCAGCGACGGGCAGCAAGGCTTCGGACTGCAACTTGGCCAAGTTGGCTGACGACCTGTCGCGAATTGTGTCGATGGCCTTCGAGTACCTGGCGCCAACGGCCGTCGTGATCTGCTTGTGAGCCAAAGCCAAGATCAGGGCCGGCCGGTCTCTCCACTGGCGCTGCTCGGATGCATCCTGAGCGGCTTCGACCAGCGTCTGCAAGGCCAATTCTGCCTGATTCGGGTTCTCCAGGCGTCGGTGAAGCACGCTGATCGCTGCTTGCACATCGGCGCCGCCCTTGCCGACGTCCAGGGTCAGGATGTGAAGGCACTTGAGGAACTTGCGGAGGTCCTCGTCAGTCGGTGCGGTGCCACCGTTCTCGATGGCCCAAAGGCGCCGAATGTGGGTGAGCGCGACGCTCAAAGCGGTGGTTTGCGGTTTCGTCAGCTCGCGGTTGAGTGCTGATCCCGCCGGGTGGGATGCGATGAGACGCACCGCCTCAGCGAGGTTGGTCCTCACCGTTGCAGGTGCCTTGGTGTCAGTGCAGAGAACGATTGCGTCTCGACCGCCGTCGAACTGGCGTGAACCGCTCGGCTCGGTCACGGTGCCGGACAAGAACTGGCTCACGGCTTGATGCAATCCCTTTGCCAGCGGCGAATCGATGTCATCACTCAGTTGCAGCTTGATCTTCGCCTGGATGAACACGCCGTTTCCAAGGTCGGTCAGGACTTCTACGTCGTCGACCCCTGAACCGGTTTGAGCGCCGACAGCGATCGGCACCCCAGCGGCAATGGAGTAAGTCAACGGCACTTCAGCGACCACGCAGCTCGCTGCCCAGGCGAACACCAGGTTCTGGAATCCGACTCCGGCGGCACCGCCGGCACCGCCAGACGAGGCATTGGACGGCCCTGCCATTAGGGGATCTCCTGGTCTCGGCGGATCGCGGCAGGCTGGGGCGGCGCAGAATCAGTCACGTCGCGTATCTCCTCTGCTTGTTGTCACGGACATACTTTCATCGCCCGTCGACGCGTTCAGACCGAGTTCTGCCGTTCTGGCCATCCGTGAGGAAATCGGGTTTGGCGATCAAGTCAGAGAAGGGTTCACTCGCATAGCGACCCCGATGGCGAAGTCGCCGACAAGAACCGACCAAAGGTCAGGCGCCATCGCCACCTGCGTCATTCTGGGCGCTGTGACGC
>NZ_JBMCZA010000062.1:0-1596 GCF_048654705.1 Nocardioides sp. CPCC 206348 | reverse complement strand
ATTTCCGCAACGAACGAAGTGCTACACACCTCTTGCATCTGCGGCAGAGTTTCGTCCGTCATAAACCCCTGTGGGGCCGCAGCGCCGCCGGGAAGGCTCTACCTCTTGCTGCCCGTCCCCCGCCCTTCGGCGGTGGTCGTGGTTCTGAGAATGGTTGCCTCCCGGCGGCGTCCCCCGGGTCGGCGGTGACGCCCGATAGAGGCATGGGAACCACCAGCAACACAGTTGTTCTGCAGATGCTTGCGCGTCGCCGACCATGCGGACCCAGGACTCCGATCCTGAAAGGCACCGCTCCTTGTACGCCGGCATCGACACCCACAAAGACACCCTCGCGGTCGCGGTCATCGACCAAACAGGACTGCTTATCGCTTCTCGCGAACTTCCCAACACCAGCTCCGGATTCACCGAACTCACCGACCTGCTGACCACCCACAGCGTCGAACGCGTCGGGATCGAAGGCTCAGGCGCCTACGGTCGCGCCGTCGCAGTCCACCTCGCCCTGGACCACCCCGACGAGACACTCGCGGTGGTCGAGGTACCCACGCTGATGACCTCCCGCGAGCGACGCGCCAAGCCCGGTCAGGGCAAGACCGACCCCGTCGACGCGCTCGCGATCGCACGGATCACTGCCCGCGAACCCGCGCTCCCGCCGGTGCGGCTGACCGTCGGACCGGCCGCGGACATGCGAGCGCTTCTGGACTACCGCGACGAGCTCATCGTCGAACGAACAGCCTTGGCCAACCGCGTCCACGCCGAGCTCGCCGGACTGCTGCCCGGCTACCAGCACCAGATCGGCTCGTTGACCACCAAGGTCCGCATCCACCAAGCCATCGACCTCCTGGGCCAGATCACGGGTCCAGGCGCGGTCCGCGCCGACCTCTCGCGCCGCCGCCTCGAGCGGATCCTGGCCATCGACACCGAAGCTGGTGAGCTGCGCAAGACCATCGCCGGACTGGTCGAGGACACCGGCACCACACTGCCCGAGGAGTACGGCATCGGTCCGCTGATCGCCGCCCGCTTCATCGCCGAGGTCGTCGACGTACGCCGCTACCCCACCCGCGACACCTTCGCCGCAGCCAACGGCACAGCTCCCATCCCAGCATCATCAGGGCGCACCGTGCGGCACCGGTTCAACCCCGGAGGGAACCGACAACTCAACCGGGCGCTCTACACGGTCGCGATCACCCAGATCCGCGCCGATACCGAGGGCCGGCGCTACTACGAAGCCAAACGAGCCCAAGGCAAGACCCGACGCGAAGCCCTGCGCTGCCTCAAACGACGACTCTCCGACGTCGTCTACCGCCGCATGCGCGCCGACATCCGCGCCCACGAAGTCGTACAACAACCAGCAGCTACCGGCGCGAACGGGCAACGACGAGGAACGCTGGCGGTGGATGCGGGCGACGCAAACGAGGCACGACTGACGGCCTGAAACGGCCAGCGGCGTGACAGAACTTCCAGCCCCGATCCTGCTCTTCGCTGAAGCGTTCGCCCCGCATCCACCTGCGCACGAGGCTACTCCCGGAACCCGTCTCGCGAAGCGCTGGACATAGAGGCCCATTGCCGGCACGTCCGATGTTTCGATTGTGCGAAACA
>NZ_JBMCZA010000061.1:0-536 GCF_048654705.1 Nocardioides sp. CPCC 206348 | reverse complement strand
TTCGGGACGACGGCATAAGGGTCCTGCGCGGCAAGTCCCGCCAGCACGGTGTCATCGCCCGTGATCGCGTCGACTTCGCCGTTCTGGAACTTGATCAGGCAGCCCGTGTGGTTCGCAGCCGCCACCACGTTGACGTCGGCCTTCTCCGTGATGTTGTCGATGCTGGTCGAGCCGGCCGGGGCGCACACCGACTTGCCCTTGAGCGAGGCGACGCCGCTCTTCTCGTACGCACCGACGTCGTCGGAGCGGACCAGCACCTTCTGGGTGGCGTTGTAGTAGACCGCCGAGAAGGCGACCTGCGTCCACCGGGTGCAGTTGACCGTCATGTTGCGCGCGACCATGTCGATGTCGCCGCTCTCGAGCAACGGGATCCGCTGAAGCGCCGTGACGACGCGCAACTGCAGCGTCACATCGAGCGCGTCGGCTACGGCCTTGGCGAAGTCGATGTCGAAGCCCTTGAGGTCACCGTCCAGCGGGTCGGTGAAACCCAGCTGGAAGGTGTCGGCCGAGACACCGACGACGAGCCGGCCACGGTT
>NZ_JBMCZA010000060.1:0-6954 GCF_048654705.1 Nocardioides sp. CPCC 206348 | reverse complement strand
GCGCGCGCCAGCGCCCGTGCCTGCGGGTCGGCGCCGATGCGGAGCGGCGCGCGGGCGACGAGCTGCCGGGCCGCCGCCGAGAGGCGGACCACTCGTCCATCGGCAACCAGCTGCGCCCCCTCGTCGCACACCCGCACCCGAGACGCGAGCGCGAAGCCGAAGTCGGCGGGGAGGGTCACGTCCATGTCAACCTGCCCTGGCTGCCCACGTCGAGGCTGCCGAGCTCAGCCACCAACCGGTCGACCATCTCGACCAGGATCCGCCGACCGGCCTCGGGTGTGGCGGTGGTCGGATCACCGAGAACGCCGGTCGGTGACACCGCGCGCACGCCCTCGCTGCGCAACCGGGGCATCAGGGTCGCCACCGGTTCGGTGCAGCCGGGTGCGAGGCGACGACGGTCGACGGTCTCGGGCGCAAGTGCGAGCATCAGCGAGGTCTCCGCCCGACCTGCGTGGGCATCGACGTCGGCCGCCCGACACGACGTCCAGGCGACGCTGCGCCCCTCGTCACGCAGCTGGGTGACTGCACTCACCAACGACGCCACGTTTCCTCCGTGCCCGTTGACCAGCACCACCCCACGAGCCCAACGAGACGCAGATCGGCACAACTCCACCAGCATCAGGTGGAGGGCCTCGTGGCCGATCGAGATCGTGCCCAGGAAGTCCTCGTGTTCACCGCTGGCGCCGTAGGGAACCGTGGGCGCCACCACGAAGTCCTGCTCGCGACCCTTCATCCGGGACACCGCGTGTCGAGTGACGTGCGTGGCGACGACGGCATCGGTGGCCAGGCCAAGGGCTGGCCCGTGCTGCTCCAGGGAGCCGACCGGCACCAGCACGACGACCGGCCCCACCTCCGGCCACCGCATGCCGGCCAGCAACCTCATGGCGCGATCATCTCGGGGAACGACCACCCGACAGGGGGTCCTCGTCACACGCGCTCGCGAGTCGCGTCGGGGCAAGCATCAGCTCCACCGGGGCGTTGCGCACCGGTCCCTTGTGTGAGTGGTCCTGGGAGCTCCCGGGTCGCTCGCGATCGACGCCCAGGTCACCGGCGTTCCCCTTCACGCACTCGGGGTCCGGCCCGTCGAGCGGGAGCCCGGTGAAGAACTTCGCCGCCATGCAGCCACCCTTGCAGGTGTCGAAGGCCGAACACGAACTGCACGCGCCTCCGGTCTGCGGGCTCCGCAGCTCCTCGAACAGCGCAGAGTGCTTCCACACCTCGTCGAAGCCACCGACCGACCGCACGTTGCCGGCGAGGAACTGGTCGTGGATCGCGAACGGGCACGCGTAGACGTCACCGATCGGGTCGACGAGGCAGACCACGCGGCCGGCGCCGCAGAGATTCAGGCCCGGCAGCGCCCCGCTTCCATCGGCTGGACCGAACGCGGAGAGATGGAAGAACGAGTCACCGGTGAGCACCTTGTCACCGTTCGCGACCAACCAGTCGTAGAGCTCGCGCTGCTGCTCGGGGAGTGGATGCAGCTCGTCCCACACATCCGCGCCGCGGCCGCTCGGACGAAGGCGGGTCAGTCGCAACTGGGCACCGAAACGATCGGCGATCGCCTTGAACTCGTCGAGCTGCCCGATGTTGTGCCTCGTGCAGACCACCGAGAGCTTGAAGTCCTTCATCCCCGCGGCCTGCAGGTTGGCCATCGCGCGGAGCGCGGCATCGTAGGTGCCGGCCCCCCGAACATGGTCGTTGACCTCGGCGGTCGCCCCATCGAGGGAGATCTGTACGTCGACGTAGTCCGTCGCTGCCAACTGGGCAGCACGTTCGGGCGTGATGCGGAAGCCGTTGGTGGAGAACTTCACTCCGACCTTGTGGTTGACGGCGTAATCGAGGAGCTCCCAGAAGTCCGGGCGCACCGTCGGTTCGCCGCCCCCGATGTTGACGTAGAAGATCTGCATCCGCTCGAACTCGTCGATCAGCGCCTTGCACTCCTCGGTCGACAGCTCACGAGGGTCACGACGACCGGACGACGACAAGCAGTGGACGCAAGCCAGGTTGCACGCGTAGGTGAGCTCCCAGGTGAGGCAGATGGGTGCATCCAGGCCGAGCTCGAACTGGTCGACGAGGCGGCCGACGGCCGGAGTGCCCGGTGCGGGACGGGTCGGTGTGAGAGTCATGACTGCTCCTCGATCAGGCCGCCGACGGCGAGGCCGGCGAGGGCACGCAGGTACGCGGGACGCTCGACGTCGGCCACCGCAGCGCCGGCCAGGGCGTCTCCGACCGATGCGCTGTCCCCGAGGCGTCGTACGACGTCGACCAGGGTCGGCGTCTTGAGGAAGCTCAGCCGGCGGGTGTCGAAGTCGTAGGCCAGGGCGCCGAACGGCTCGGGGCGCAATGCCACCGAGCCGCTCAGGCGCCAGGCCCCGTCGAGGGTGACGGGAGTCGCGGACATCAGTAGACGCCGCACATGCCGTCGATCGAGACCTCTTCGACGAGGGCGTCCTCGGCGAGGATCTCCTCCAACTGAACTTCCTGATCCGGGTTCATCACAGCCTCCTGCGGGTCGGTTTGTCCGTACCCCTCGAACGCTACGAAGCCCCCGTCCCGTGCACACCCGTCGCGCGCATGGCCCTACCTACCGGAACGGACAGGTACCTCCCTGCCCCACGGGATCGTTTCCCGATCCTCACCTGTCGTGACCGGCGTCACGTTGCCTAGCGTCCCCAGACGTCAGCACTCACCCCGCCCGGAGGTATCCACGATGCAAGTCGACGAGCTGCTCAAGCCCTTCCCGATCAAGGAGTTCCACCCGTTCCCCCGTGCCCTCATGGGCCCGGGTGCACACGAGATGATCGGCCCCGAGGCCCTCAAGATGGGATTCCGCAAGACCCTGGTGATGACCTCGGGCCTGCGCGGCACCGACATCGTCCACAAGATCGTCGAGTCGATGAAGTACCACGGCCTCGAGGTCGTCGTGTACGACAAGGTCGAGTCCAACCCCAAGGACTACAACGTCATGGACTCGGTGAAGCTCTACCAGGAGAACGAGTGTGACTCGTTCGTGTCCATCGGTGGCGGCTCCTCGCACGATGCCTGCAAGGGTGCCCGCGTGTCGGTCGCCCACGACGGCCGCAACGTGAACGATTTCGAGGGCTTCAACATGTCCGAGAACCCGAAGAACCCGCCGCACATCGCGGTGTCGACCACGGCCGGCACCGGATCCGAGACCTCGTGGGCCTACGTCATCACGGACACCACGACCGATCCGGACAACCCGCACAAGTACGTCGCGTTCGATGACGCGAGTGTCGCAAGCCTGGCCATCGACGACCCGGTGCTCTACTTCGACTGCCCGGTCGACTACACCGCCCAGTGCGGGTTCGACGTGCTCGCGCACGCCTCCGAGCCGTACGTGTCGCGGCTCAACTTCGAGCCGTCCCTCGGCAACGCGATCCGGGCGATCAAGCTCACCTCGGAGAACCTGCGCGAAGCCGTGTGGAACGGCCAGGACCTCAAGGGCCGCGAGGGCATGATGTACGCGCAGTACATCGCGGCCCAGGCATTCAACTCCGGGGGCCTCGGGATCATCCACTCGATCTCGCACGCGGTCTCGGCGTTCTACGACACGCACCACGGTCTCAACAACGCGATCGCGTTGCCGCGGGTGTGGGCGTTCAACATGCCCACGCACTACAAGCGGTTCGCCGAGATCGCCGACGCGATGGGCGTGGACACGCACGGCATGTCGACGGTGCAGGCCGCCGACGCCGCCCTGGCCGCGGCGATCCGCCTGCTGCGCGACGTGGGGATCACCGAGAAGTTCACCGACGTCACCAAGGACACGTACTCGAAGAACCGCCTGGGCCAGGGCCCGACGGCGTTCTACCAGAACGCGCCCACCATCACCGGTGATGCCACCGACGTGGACCGGATCACCAACCACGTCCTGGGCGACGCCTGCACCCCTGGCAACGCCAAGGAGTGCACGTTCGAGACGGTCCGACCCGTCGTCGACCACTGCATGAACGGCGACCTGGACGACCTCCTCACCTGAGTCGGTCCAACCCGTACGCCGGACCGGGCAGCGACCGCGATCGCTGCCCGGTCCGGACACCATCCCCACCACTTCCAGGGAGCCCCGCGTGAACACCGACCCGCGCAACGCCGCCGGCGAAGGCGAATTCGACGACGTCCCCCATGCCCTCGACCGCTTCCGGGACGCCGGCTACCTGGCCGACGACCGCCTGGCGACGACCGTGTTCCTCCAGACCCGCCTGGGCAAGCCCGTTCTCCTCGAGGGTCCGGCTGGCGTCGGGAAGACCCAGTTCGCGACCAGCCTCGCGGCCGTCACGGGCCGGCGCCTGATCCGCCTCCAGTGCTACGAGGGCCAGGACGAGACCAAGGCGCTCTACGAGTGGGACTACGGCAAGCAGATGCTCTACACCCAGATCCTGCGCGAGAAGATCGGCCAGGTCGTCGAGGACGCCGTCGACCTCAATGAGGCCGTCGAGCGGATCTCCAAGCAGGACAGCGTGTTCTTCTCCGAACGGTTCCTCGCCGCGCGCCCGCTCCTGGAGGCCATCGACTCCGAGGATCCCGTCGTCCTGCTGATCGACGAGGTCGACCGCGCCGACGAAGCGCTCGAAGCCGTGCTCCTGGAACTGCTCTCGGAGTACCAGATCTCGATCCCCGAGGTCGGCACGATCAAGGCCCGCCACCTCCCGTACGTCGTACTGACCTCCAACAACACCCGGGACCTGTCCGCGGCGTTGAAGCGGCGCTGCCTGCACCTGTTCCTGGACTACCCGGAAGCGGAGCGCGAGCTGGAGATCATCAACTCCAAGGACACCGGCCTCAGCGAGGCGTTGGCTGTCCGCCTGATCGAGATCGTCCGCGGCCTGAGGGCACTCGAGCTCCGCAAGGCGCCGAGCATCTCCGAGACGATCGACTGGGCCCGCACGCTGGCCGTCCTCGGCGTCAGCGAGCTGACCGCGGACGTCGTCTCTCAGACCCTCAGCGTGGTGGTGAAGTACGAACGCGACCTCAAGAGCGCCCTCGCCGCCATCCCCCGCCTGGTCGACCCGAACACGACGGTGCCGGCCCACCACGACCAGGGCCATGGACACGGGCACGGACACGGCCACGGACACGACGGCGACCACAGCCACGACCCGGCCGACGTGAACGGCAAGGAGGTCCGGGCTGCGAAGGACCTCCCCGGCCGCCACGGCGACACCTACGGCGGACCATCCCGCTCCGACGAGGCACCGGCCGTCCGGCCGGTGCCCGCAGGACAGGGCGAGCGCTCGTTCGCTGCCCGGTCCGCGCGCAAGCGTCCGGTCTGAGACGGTGGAGGGAGCGGTCCACCGGTTCATCCGGTTCCTGCGCCTGAGCGGCGTCCGGGTGAGCACGGCCGAGGCCATCGACGCCATGCACGCGGTCGCCCAGGCGGGTGTGCTCGACCAGCGCGAGGTGCTGCGCTCGGCCTTGACGGTGAGCCTGGTGAAGGACCGAAGGGACCTGGCGACCTTCGACCGCATCTTCGACCTCTTCTTCGGACTGCGCCCGGTGGCCACCGAGGACGTCGGTCACGGGCACTCGCACGACGACCTGACCGACGACGGCGAGCTCGAGCAGTTCACCCTCTCCGACGAGCCCGGAGACATCCCGGAGGACGGCCACTCCCACGGCAAGCCCGACGACATCAAGGAGTACTTCAAGCCCGAGGACATGGCGCAGCAGTACAACCTCCACCAGGAGGCCAACAAGATCGACGTCGCTGCGCTGACCGACGAGATCGTCCTCTCCAACGACACCGACAGCAGCGCCGGCGAAGCCGCGCGGGTGCAGATCTCGACGCGTCGGATGCACAACCCCGGCTCCCCGGGGGAGCTCATCACGGCGCCGGGCATGGAGCTCGACGTCGAGCTCACCGTCGCCGAGGAGATGGCACTGCTCGGCTGGCTCGAGGACACGATTCCCGACGTGGACGACGACCGCGGCACCTCGCTGGCGGCACTGCGCGCAGCGTTGGCACCCTTGCTGGCTGGTCTCCCCGAGCGACTCAAGCAACACCTCGAGCAGCTCATGCAGGTCGAGCGACAGATCGAGATGAGGGAAGTCCGGGCATCCCGGGCCGACCGGCTCCTCGAGCACGAGCGCGCCGACCTCGAGGAGGCCCTGCGCCGACTGCTGCGCTCCCTGCACGGTGCACTTCGTCCGCGCCGCAAGGCTGGCTCCCGAGGCGTGGTCGACGGTGCTCGCACCCTGCGGTCCAACATGAAGTACGACGGCGTCCCGTTCCGCCCGGTGACCGTCAGCAAGGTCGAGGACCGACCGCGCCTGCTGGTGCTGTGCGACGTCTCGTTGTCGGTCCGGTCGACGGCGCGGTTCACCCTCCAGCTGGTCCACAGCCTGCATTCCCTCGCCTCCTCGGTGCGCACCTTCGCGTTCGTCAAGGACCTCGTCGAGATCACCGATCTCTTCGCCGAGCACCACACCGAGGAAGCCCTCTCCCTGGTGATGTCGGGACTGCCTGCGGGCGGGGTCCTCGATGTCGATGCGGACTCCGACTACGGGTCGGTCTTCGAGGACTTCCTCGACGAGTTCGGCTCCGCCGTCACCCGCCGTACAACGGTCCTGGTCCTCGGCGACGGACGGAGCAACGGCCGCGATCCAGGACTGCGCGCCTTCGAGGAGATCACCCGCCGCGCACGCTCGACGGTCTGGCTGACGCCCGAGCCTCGCTATTCGTGGGGCCTGGGCGGGTGCGAGCTGCCGCTCTACGCCGAGCACTGCGAACGAGTGGAGGTCGTGCGCAACCTGCGCGGTCTGGACCGGGTGTCCGCGGCAGCAGGGGCCTCGTGATGACGTCCAGCACCCGCATCGAACCGCTCTGTCCTGCGCTGAACGGGGTCTACCGAGACGGACTGGTCGAGGTCGTCGCCCAGCGCGGGCCGACCGCCCGGCGTGAGCTCCACGTGGTCCGGACGCCGCACTTCGACC
>NZ_JBMCZA010000059.1:18167-23260 GCF_048654705.1 Nocardioides sp. CPCC 206348 | reverse complement strand
GCCGGTCCGGTGGCCTTCCTGCAGCGGTCGGCATCGCCCGTGGTGAGTGCACCGGCGTTGCGGGCACCCGGCCCACCGGCGGCCCCGGCCCTGGTCATGCCGCAACGTGCCAGCGCCGCCGAGGTCGCCGAAGCCGAGCCGGCGACGATCCAGCGGGAGACGGCCGAAGCGCCTGCACCTGAACCCGAGGCGCCGCCCGCCGCCGACGCAGGCGCGGCCGCTTCGCCAGCCCCTGCGGCTGCGCCCGGCGCCGCCCCGGCCGCCGGTGGCGCGCAGTCGCCGGAGCAGGCCGAGGCGATGGCCCGCCAGTTGTTCCCGTCGTTGTTGCGGATGCTGCGCGGCGAGCTCGTCGTCGACAGGGAACGACGGGGGGT
Organism: Nocardioides sp. CPCC 206348; assembly: GCF_048654705.1. Classification (NCBI taxonomy): domain Bacteria; kingdom Bacillati; phylum Actinomycetota; class Actinomycetes; order Propionibacteriales; family Nocardioidaceae; genus Nocardioides; species Nocardioides sp. CPCC 206348. The sequence goes on along the minus strand of NZ_JBMCZA010000059.1, from coordinate 22,886 downwards.
GCGGACCGACCGGTGGTGAGTGCCTGCTGAGTGACGAGACGGACCGTGGTCGTGAGCGGTCCTTGGGTGCGGACGCGAGGACGAAGGGAGTCAGACACGATGAGCCAGTTGCAGGACGTCGACACCGCCGTCAGCGTCAGCTACAAGGTGAAGATCGACGGCCGTGACCTCGGCGACTTCACCAGCTGCGAGGGCCTGGGGGTCGAGGTCGTCCTGGAGAGCCGCGAAGAGGGTGGCAACAACGGCTTCGTCTGGCAGTTCCCGTCCCGGTTGAAGTACTCGAACGTGAAGCTGTCCCGCCCGCTCGGCAAGCAGACCGAGCTGCTCACGAACTGGATCGGGGAGCTGGTGACGGGCTACAAGCGGTACACCGCCACGATCGAGGCGCAGACAGCGAAGGGCACCGTCGTGGCGAAGTGGTCGCTCAACGAGGTGATCCCGGTCCGCTGGACCGGACCGCAGATGACGCCCGACCAGCCCAAGGTGCTGACCGAGACCCTCGAGATCGCCCACCACGGCTTCCTTCCGAGCAGCTGAGGAGACGCGAGATGAGCAGTAGTCCGGTCGGATTCCAGGCTGCCGGCGCCGGAGGCGGTGGGGGAGCCAAGCTCGAGCAGGCCTATCTCCAGGTCTATGAGCCGTCGAAGGACGGGTCGCTCGCTGCCCCGGGCCCGAAGCTGGAGCCGATCACGTTCCAGTTCAACCCGAAGGAGCTGTCGCTGCAGAAGACCGCGAACTGGAAGCGGGAGGAGGCCAAGGGCAACAAGTCCGCATCGCCGCCCGAGTTCAAGGGAGCGCAGCCGTCCAAGCTGACGCTCGAGCTGTTCCTGGACTGCAAGGGCGAGCACGACACCTCCGTGGTGCAGACCGTGGAGAAGCTCTTCATGCTGACGGTGCCGCTCGAGAAGACCCTCACGTCGAAGAAGCCGTCACCGCCCTGGGTCGTCTTCCGCTGGGGCTCGCTGACCGGGTTCCTGGGCTACGTCAGCCAGGTCCAGGCGAAGTACACCCTGTTCACCAGCGGTGGCGTGCCGATCCGGGCCACCTGCACGGTCACCCTGGAGGAGCTGTCCGGTGGGCCTCCGAAGCAGAACCCCACTTCGGGCGGCCTGGTGCCGCACCGCGTGCACCAGGTGGTCGAGGGCGACTCGCTGCCCGCCATCGCCTATGCCGAGTACGGGAAGCCCTCGCTGTGGCGCCCGATCGCCGTCCTCAACCGGATCGACGACCCCACCCGACTGCGTCCGGGCACCGAGCTCCTGCTCCCTGCCCTGGAGGAGATCGAGAGCGAGTCCCGGCCTCGCAGGAAGGCACTGGGGCATGCCTCACGGTGAAGAGTTCAGCAACACCCTGCTGGTGAAGGTCAACGGAGCGCCGTTGCCGGCAGACGTCGCGAGCCTGATGGTGGCCGGGCTCGTCGACGAGAGCACCCGGGTCCCCGACCTCTTCGTGCTCCGCTTCCGCGACCCGGACGCCATCGTGCTGGAGAAGGGCGGCTTCAAGATCGGCGCGAAGGTCGAGCTGAACCTGCAGAACACGGCTCCGGGCGGGCCCGAACCGCTGCACCTCGGCGAGGTCACCGCGCTCGAGGTGGAGATCGGCGAGGCCGGTCTCCACACGGTGGTGCGCGGCCTGGACATCGCCCACCGGCTCTACCGCGGTACCCGCGTGAAGGCGTTCCTCAACATGACTGCCTCGGACATCGTGCGCAACGTGGGGCAGGCCGCCGGTGTGCAGGTGCAGGTCGACCCGACGACCGTGGCGCTCGCGCACACCACCCAGGCAGGGGAGTCCGACTGGGACTTCCTGGCCCGGCTCGCCACCGATCACGACAGGATGCTCACGGTCAGCGCCGGCAAGTTGCACTTCATCAAGCGCCCGGAGGCCGCGGAGGCGCCGTCCGGGACCGACGCGCGTTCCGAGCCGCTGGTGTTGCAGCAAGGCGTCAACCTGGTCGACCTGCGCGCCACGATCACGGCCTCGGGCCAGGTCAAGGAGGTCAACGTCCGCGGGTGGGATCCGGCCCGCAAGCTGGCCGTCACCGCCAACAAGCCCTGCGCGACACCGAGCGCACAGCCGGAGGGCGGCATCAGTCCGGCCTCCATCGCCTCGACCTTTCCCAGCCCGCCGTACGTCGTGGGCGATGCCCGCATCACCCAGCAGGACGTCGCCACGTCGTCCGCCGCCTCGCTCGCCGACCACGTCGCCGGCGGATTCGCCGAGGTCGAAGGCATCGCCAAGGGCAACCCCGCGTTGCGCGCGGGGTCGGCCGTGAAGCTGGCCGGAGTCGGAAACCCGTTCGTCGGCCGGTACGTGTTGACCTCGACGCGCCATGACTTCCGTCCTGCGACCGGGTACCGGACGCACTTCACGGCGAGCAACACCTCGGAGCGCTCGCTCTACGGCAGCCTGCAGGACTCTCCGACCAACGACCCGCGCATCGTGGGCGTCGTACCCGCCATCGTGACGAGCGCCCAGGACCCGGACAAGCAGGGTCGGGTGAAGGTGAAGATTCCCTGGCTCTCCGACGAGTACGAGTCGGGGTGGTGCCGCACGGTCCACGCCGGGGCTGGAGCCAAGCGCGGCCTGGTCGTGCTGCCGGAGGTCGATGACGAGGTGTTGATCTCCTTCGCCCACGGGGACCTCGGGCACCCCTACGTCCTGGGCGGGGTCTTCAACGGCAAGGACCAGCCCAAGCAGCCCTGGGCCGACCACGTCGATGCGAGCAACGGTGCGATCAACACGCGCGCCTGGGTCTCCCGCACGGGCATGCAGATCGTGTTCGTCGAGAAGGCCGGCGCCGAGAGCCTCGAGGTCAGCACCAACGACGGTGCCCAGAAGGTGCTGCTCGAACAGACCAAGAAGGGCATCAAGATCATCTCGGAGGGGCCGACGGAGATCACCGCGAAGCGGGACCTGAAGATCGAGGCCCTGGGGAACGTCACGATGAAGGCCCAGCAGAACGTCAAGGTCGACGGCCTTCAGGTCGAGGTCACGGGCAAGGCCGGCGTGAAGATCAAGGGACCGGTGGTCAGCGTCGAGGCGGATGGCCCGCTGACCCTCAAGGGTGCGGTCGTGAGGATCAACTGATGCCGATGCCCGCTGCCCGCGTAGGAGACCTGACGCCCCACCCCGGTGTCATCACGGGACCGGGCGTCGCAACGGTCCTGATCGGGAGCCTGCCCGCGGCGACGGTCGGTGACGTCCATACCTGTTCGTTCCCGCCCCCCGCGGGCCCGCATCCACCCTCGCCCATCGCCAAGGGATCGGCGACGGTCCTGATCGGTGGCAAGCCAGCGGCCCGGGTCGGGGACCTGACCGGCTGTGGTGCGCCGATCCTCCCGCCGGGTTGTCCGACCGTGCTGATCGGAGGTTGATGATGGGCTCGGAGTTCGTCGGTTCCGGATGGTCCTTCCCGTTGCGCACCGACCCGACCGGGCGGGTCGCCCTGGTCAGCGGGCGCCGGGAGATCGAGGAGAGCATCCGGCTGATCCTGATGACGGCGCCGGGGGAGCGCCCGATGCGGCCGGAGTTCGGCTGTGCCGTGCACGACTACGTCTTCGCCCCTGCGGACGCCGCGACTGCGGGCGACATCGCCTATGCGGTGCGGGTCTCCCTCAACCGCTGGGAGCCGCGGGTGGACGTCGAGGACGTCGCCGTGCGCTTCGATGCCGTCGACCAGGGCGTCCTCTACATCGACATCTCCTACTCGCTGCGCGGCGAGAACGATCCGCGCAACCTCGTCTTCCCGTTCTACGTCATTCCGCCCCACGAGGAGGACGCATGACCCTGCCGGTCCCGAATCTCGACGATCGCCGTTTCCAGGACCTCGTCGACGACGCCAAGCGCATGGTCCAGCAGCGCTGCCCCGAATGGACCGACCACAACGTGTCGGACCCCGGCGTGACGCTGATCGAGACGTTCGCGTTCATGACCGACGAGCTCCTGTACCGGTTGAACCGGGTCCCGGACCGGCTCTACATCACCTTCCTCGACCTCCTCGGCGTCACCTTGCACCCGCCGACCCCGGCGCGGGTGGAGGTCACCGCATGGCTGGCCGCTGCCGCGAAGGAGACGACGGTGCTGCCGGCCGGTGCGGAGGTGGCGACCCTGCGCACGCCCCAGCAGGAAGCGGTCGTCTTCGCGACGTCGAAGTCGTTGACGATGCCGCCTCGATCGCTCGCGCACGTGATGACGCACAACGCGGGGGGCGAGCCGGAACGCCGCGACGACGAGCTGAGCCTCGGCACGGAGTTCCGGTGCTTCACCGAACAGCCGGCCTACGAGGACATCCTTTACATCGGCCTCGACGACGCGGCGCCGTCCTGTGCCATCGGGCTGCGGATGACCTGCCACCTCCAGGGCGTGGGCGTCGACCCCACCCGGCCGCCACTGGTGTGGGAGGCCTGGGACGGCAAGGCGTGGACGGCCTGTGATGTCGACCGTGACACGACCGGTGGCCTGAACCGGCCGGGCGACGTGATCCTGCACGTCCCCGAGTCCCATGCCGCATCGGTCGTGTCGCAGGTGCGCGCCGGCTGGCTGCGCTGCCGCGTCGTGGCGCCGGGGGAGGGCTATCCGTTCTACAGCGCCTCGCCCACGATCACCGAGATGTCGGCGTACACGATCGGCGGCACGGTGGCGGCCACCCACTCCGAGACGTTCACCGACGAGATCCTCGGTCTGTCCGAGGGTGTGCCGGGCCAGGTGTTCAGGCTG
>NZ_JBMCZA010000059.1:14175-18157 GCF_048654705.1 Nocardioides sp. CPCC 206348 | reverse complement strand
TCGGCGTACACGATCGGCGGCACGGTGGCGGCCACCCATTCCGAGACGTTCACCGACGAGATCCTCGGCCTGTCCGAGGGAGTGCCGGGCCAGGTGTTCAGGCTCGTGCGCGGGCCCCTCGTCGCTGACGGCGACCCGTTCGTCGTCGAGGTGGCGTCCGGGTCGGGCTGGGACCAGTGGGAGGAGGTCTCGTCCTTCGCCGACTCCGGTCCCGACGACGCCGTGGTGCGCGTGGACCGGGCGACCGGCGAGGTGCAGTTCGGTCCTGCCGTGCGCGAGGCCGCCGGAACCATGCGGCAGTACGGCGCAGTGCCCCCGAAGGGCGCACCGATGCGGGTGCCGTCGTACCGGATCGGCGGTGGGCCGTCGGGCAACCTGGCTGCCGGCGCGATCAAGATCCTGCGGACCACGGTGCCCGGAATCGACCGCGTCGAGAACCGGCGGGCTGCGGTGGGTGGCGTTGCGCCCGAGAGCGTGGACGAGGCCAAGCTCCGCGGCCCGCTGGCCCTGCGCACCCGCGACCGGGCCGTCACCTGCGAGGACTACGAGCAGCTGGCCAAGGCCGCGGCCCCGCAGGTCGCCCGGGTCAAGGCCGTCCCGGCCGGTGCTGGGGGCGAGGAGAGCGGCGTCCGGGTCCTGCTGGTGCCGGCCGCATCGGCCGACGTCGAGGGCAGCCTGCGCTTCGAGGACCTCGTGCCGACGACGGCGACGCTCCAGACGGTCACGTCCTACATCGAGCCGCGCCGCACCGTGGGTGCCCGGGTCGTCGTCGAGCCGCCGTTCTACCAGGGCGTCACCGTCGTGGCGACGCTCGTCGCACGGGCCAAGACCGCGTCGCCGGAGCTGGAGAAGGCTGCCCGCGTCGCGCTCAACCGGTACTTCGACCCGCTCACCGGCGGCATCGACGGCAAGGGATGGCCCTTCGGCCGCCCGGTCCAGGCCGGCGAGGTCTACGCCGTCCTCCAGCAGGTCTCCGGGACTGAACTGGTCGAGGAGGTGCTGCTGTTCGCTGCCGACCCCATCACGGGCAAGCGCGGCGAGCCGGTCCAGCGCATCGACCTCGACCGCTTCGCGCTCGTCTTCTCCTACGACCACCGGGTCCGGGTGATCAGGGGTGGCTGAAATGACCAGGACCAGTCACCGGGGCATGGTGCCCGGCCTGATCTGCCCGGCGCCGCTGGCCCAGCGGTTGCCCGGGGTGCTCCAGGACGACGACTTCCTGGTGCGTTTCGTGGGTGCCTTCGACGACGGCTATGCGCCGATCCACGCGACCCTCGACTCGCTGGCGGCGTACTTCGACCCGAACCTGTCACCGGAGGACTTCCTGGGCTGGCTGGCGATGTGGGTGGGTGTGGAGCTCGACGACGCCTGGTCGACCGCAGACCGCCGCCGGATCATCACCGACGCTGCCCGGCTGCACCGCCAGCGCGGGACCGTCGCGGGCATCCAGGCCGCACTGGAGCAGGCGCTGGGAGCCCAGGTCACCGTCAGCGACACCGGCGCATGTGACTGGTCGCAGAAGCCGGGAGCAGATCCCGGCGGAACCGCTCCCCCCGCGGTCACGGTCACCGTCACCGTTCCCGACCCGGCCGCCGTCGACGTACGACGAGTCGAGGCGCTGCTCGAGGACGTCTGTCCCGCACACGTGGCCCGGCAGTACAAGGTCGTTCGCGCAGGAGGTGGGAAGAAATGAGCCAGTCGTGTCCGGTCTGTGCGGTCGCCCTCGAGGAGGGGGAACGGTTCTGCGGCGAATGTGGCGCGTACGTCGACTGGTCCGACAGCGAGCACGCGGACCACCCAGCCGCGGCCGCCGAGCCCGAACCGGGGCCAGCGCCCGCCCCGGACCTCGCACTGGTGCCGTCCACGCCGCCCCCGTCTGGCCCGCCCCCGTCTGGCCGGCCGCCTTCAGGCCCGCCACCTTCAGGCCCGCCGCCGTCCTCCGGCCCACCGTCGCGTCCCGTGTCCCCGACGGTCGTACCGAAGGTGTCGACGGCGGAGCGGCCTGACGAGGCGCCTGCTGCCGTGACGCCACCCCCACCTCCGCCGCCGGCCAAGCCCGGTGCGGAGTGGAAGCCGCCGCCACCGCGCGACGCCCTGCAGGCGATGGTCGTCCCGGTCTCCGACAAGCCGGCCGGACGGCAACCGGGCGCGCAGCAGCCGGCGCCCCAGAAGCCGGGGACGCCGCTGGCGAAGCCCAAGCGACCCCGCCCGCCCGCGGACGACCCGATCCAGCAGGGTGACCTGGTCTGCGGCAACTGCGGCATCGGCAACAAGCCGACCCGGAAGTTCTGTCGGCGCTGCGGCACCACCCTCGCCGAGGCCGAGGTCGCGAAGCTGTCGTGGTGGCGCCGCTGGCGCAACAAGCGGCGCCTGCGCAAGGTCAAGCACGCCGGCGCGCGGCCCCGGTCCGCGCGCACCGGGGGATTCCAGCTGCGCTTCCCGACCCGACTGCTCACGTTGATCGTCGTCGTCGGTGCGTTGAGCATCGGCGGGTTCGCCTTCCGTGATGTCCTCGGTGGCCTCTACGGCACCGTGCGCGACCGGATCGCCGGGACCGTGGAGGTCAATCCGACGGCCATCGAGGCGTCGAGCAGCCAGCGGGGCCACGGCGCGGAAGAGGCGCGCGACGGGGTCTCGAATGAGTACTGGGCGCCCGCCAAGGCCGGCGACGGCCGTGGCGAGAAGCTCAATCTCGAGTTCGAGGAGCCGATCCGGCTGGTCTACGTGATCATCACGCCGGGGATCACGGCGGTGGACGAAGAGCTGTTCCTCACCCAGGGTCGCCCGAAGGAGATCAACGCGGTCCTCAAGCGCAGCGATGGCTCGACCGAGATCAAGGAATTCACCTTCGAGGACAAGCTCGGTCCTGCGAAATTCGGCGTCGGGGTGAGTGACGTCGTGGACGTCACCTTCGAGATCCGGTCCGCCTACAAGGGCACCGCCGCGGGCAGCCACACGGCGATCGCAGAGGTGGAGTTCCAGGCGCGCAAGTGAGCGTGCAGGTGCCGGCCGCCTCACGATTGGCTCGTGGGGCGGCGGAGGTCGTAGGCTGACCTCTACCGGTCCGTCCTGGACCGGAATTCGCACGTCCGCAGACCACGACGGGGCCCTTGCACCAACAGGCCCCGATCGCCCGTGGGTGACTTGCCTTCAGTCCTGGGAAACCAGGTCAGGTGAGCACGCAGGCGTCAGGACCAACTGAAAACCACACAGGAGAACAATTATGGCTGTCGTGACCATGCGCCAGCTCCTTGAGAGCGGCGTCCACTTCGGACACCAGACCCGTCGTTGGAACCCGAAGATGAAGCGATTCATCCTCACGGACCGCAACGGCATCTACATCATCGACCTGCAGCAGTCGCTGGCCTACATCGACCGCAGCTACGCCTTCATCAAGGAGACCGTGGCCAAGGGCGGGACGATCATGTTCATCGGCACCAAGAAGCAGGCGCAGGAGTCGATCGCCGAGCAGGCGACCCGCGTCGGCATGCCGTACGTGAACCAGCGCTGGCTCGGTGGAATGCTCACCAACTTCCAGACCATGAGCCAGCGGATCAGCCGGCTCAAGGAGCTCGACGACGTCGACTTCGACACCGTCGCCGGCTCGGGTCGTACGAAGAAGGAGCTCCTGCAGATGCGTCGGGAGCACGTCAAGCTCGAGAAGACCCTCGGTGGCATCCGCGAGATGACCCGGACCCCGTCCGCGGTCTGGATCGTCGACACCAACAAGGAGCACCTCGCGGTCGAGGAGGCCCGCAAGCTGCGGATCCCGATCATCGCGATCCTCGACTCCAACTGCGACCCGGACCTGGTCGACTTCCCGATCCCCGGCAACGACGACGCCATCCGCGCGGTCGGCCTGCTGACCCGCGTGGTCGCCGACGCCGTCGCCGAGGGCCTCATCTCGCGCTCGGGCGCAGGTTCCTCTGCTGCCCCGACCGCCCAGGAGCCCCTGGCCGAGTGGGAGCGCGAGCTCCTCGAG
>NZ_JBMCZA010000059.1:11912-14141 GCF_048654705.1 Nocardioides sp. CPCC 206348 | reverse complement strand
GACGCTGCCCCCGCCGCCGACGCTGCCCCCGCCGCTGACGCGCCGGTTGCCGAGGCGCCCGCCGCCGACGCTCCCGCTGCCGAGGTCGTCGAGGCGCCCGCCGCCGAGGCTCCTGCCGCTGACGCCGCCGAGGCGCCTGCCGACGCTCCGGCCGAGGCCTGAGAGTCACCAACTCGACATCGAGGGGGAGCGTGACGCTGCGTGATGAACTGGCGTCGCGCTTCCCCTCATCCACGATCTGATCCGAGGGAGGATCCCCATGGCTTTCACTGCTGCTGATGTCAAGAAGCTCCGCGAGCTCACCAGCGCCGGGATGATGGACTGCAAGAAGGCGCTCGACGAGACCGACGGCGACTTCGACAAGGCCGTCGAGCTGCTCCGCGTCAAGGGTGCCGCCAAGGCTGCCGCCCGCGGCGCCGAGCGCGAGGCCTCCGCCGGCCTCGTCGCCAACGCCGGTGGCGCGCTCATCGAGCTGAAGTCGGAGACCGACTTCGTCGCGAAGAACGAGGACTTCATCGCCACCGCCCAGCAGATCGCCGAGGCGATCGACGCGGGCAAGGCCACCGACACGGAGGCCGCCAAGGCCCTGCCGCTCGGTGACAGCACCGTCGGCCAGGTGGTCGAGGGCCTCGCCATCACCATCGGCGAGAAGATCGAGCTCGGCAACGTCGCGTACTTCGACGGCCCAGTCGCGGTCTACCTGCACAAGCGTTCGGCCGACCTTCCGCCGGCCGTCGGCGTGATGGTCGCCTACGAAGGTGACGAGGCCGCCGCTCGCGGTGCCGCGATGCAGGTCGCTGCGCTCAAGGCGCAGTACCTCACCCGTGACGAGGTCCCGGCCGACATCGTCGCCGCCGAGAAGGACGTCCTCACCAAGAAGACGATCGAGGAGGGCAAGCCCGAGGCTGCCGTCGCGAAGATCGTCGAAGGCCGCATCGGTGGCTTCTTCAAGGAGATCGTCCTGCTCGAGCAGGAGTCGGTCTCGGAGTCGAAGAAGACCGTGAAGGCCGTCCTCGACGCCGCCGGCACCACCGTGTCGCGGTTCGCCCGCTTCGAGGTTGGCGCCTGACGCAGGTCCATCGAACGGCCGGTCCCCACGCATCGTGGGGGCCGGCCGTTCGTCCGTTTTGTTGAGCGGACGTTTAGTCCTGAGGGTAGGTTTGCGCTCGCCGACAACGGACATCAGTCGGTGCGGTGCGTGCGTACCAGCGCGGGCGCTTTCGTTTCTGGTGAAGGAGAGCTTCAGTGGGACTCATTCAGGCTGCGATCGGCGCCATCGGCGGCACGCTCGGTGACCAGTGGCTCGACTTCTACGGCGTTCCGGACGGCGTCGGCTCGACCGTCGCGATCTTCCCGGCCGTCGCCAAGGGCCAGAACGCAGGCCGCGGCAGCAACACCAGCGGCTCCGAAGGCGTGATCACCAACGGCTCCAAGATCATCGTGCCCGAGGGCTACGGCCTGGTCCTGCTCGAGGACGGCGCCTTCACCGGTTTCGCCGCCGAGCCCGGCGCCTACATCTGGAACTCCGACGACCCGGCCTCGAGCTCGGTGTTCTCCGGCGGCGGCCTCGTCGACTCCCTGATCAAGCAGAGCTGGGAGCGCTTCAAGTTCGGCGGCCGGCCCTCGGCCCAGCAGTCCGCGGTGTTCGTGACGCTCAAGGAGCTGCCCAACAACAAGTTCGGGACGCAGTCCGAGATCTACTGGGACGACTCCTTCCTCAACACCCAGGTCGGCGCGATCACGCGAGGCACCTACACGCTCAAGATCACCGACCCGCTCACCTTCATCCGCAACTTCGTCCCGGCCGAGGTCATCAGCGGGCACGCGACCTTCGACTTCACCGACATCGACAACCCCGCGGGCGAGCAGCTGTTCAACGAGGTCGTGGGTTCCCTGGCGCCGGCGTTCTCGATGTACACCAACGACCCCGCCAAGGGGAACCGGATCACGAAGCTCCAGCAGGACTCGATCGGGTTCGCCCAGTCGCTGTCCGCGGCCGTCGAGGCCAACTACCAGTGGCGGACCGATCGCGGCCTCGAGATCGTCAAGACGGCGATCATCTCCATCGAGTACGACGCCAACACCCGTGAGCTGCTCAAGAACGTCCAGCGTGCCGACGCCCTGTCCGGCTCCCGCGGCAACGCGAACCTGCAGGCGTCCGTCGCTGCCGGTGTCGAGGCGGCGGGCGAGAACGCCGGACCGGGTGGCCTGATCGGGATGGGCATGGCG
>NZ_JBMCZA010000059.1:788-11868 GCF_048654705.1 Nocardioides sp. CPCC 206348 | reverse complement strand
CCGGCCGCGCCCGCTCCGGCCGCCGCTGCGCCGGCTGCCCCGGCACCCGCCGCGGACGACCCGATGGCTGTCCTCAAGCGCGCCAAGGACATGCTCGACGCCGGGCTGATCACCCAGGCCGACTACGACGCGGCAAAGGCGAAGGCACTCGGGCTCTGACATGTCCGAAGAGTCCGGAGATCCACAGCAGCCCACCTTCGACGGCCCACCGCTGTCGCTGGAGGAGGAGCTCGCCGCTGCCAAGGCCGAGCCCGAGGCGGGACCGAGCATCGAGACCGTCAACGAGTCTCTCAAGGACGGTCTCAACCGGTGTCCGAAGTGCGGCTCGACCGACGTACGCCTGCGTGGTTCGACCGGCAACCTGGTCTGCCTCTTCTGTCGCAACGAGTGGCACGAGGCACGGGTCGAGGAGGAGTTCGGCCTCGGCGAGGGCATCGACACGCTCGAGGGCACGGTCATCGCCAGCGGTGCGGAGGAGATCCTGGCCGACGCCGCTGACCAGATCACCTTCAAGTGTGAGTCCTGCGGCGCCGAGGTGATCGTCGACACCGCCCACTCGCTCAACGCACGCTGCCACTGGTGCCGGCACACCCTCAACGTCAACCAGCAGATCCCCAACGGAGCGGTGCCGGACGCGGTCCTTCCCTTCAAGCTGACCAAGGAGGAGGCGGTCGAGCAGATCCGCGGCTTCGCCTCCAAGCGGCGGCTCTTCGCCCACCGCCAGTTCAAGAAGGAGTTCGTCCCGGAGAACGTCCTCGGTGTGTATCTCCCGTACCTCGTCATCGACGCCCGTGCGGAGTCCCAGTACTGGGGCAAGGGCGAGGTGCAGACCCGGCGCTGGACGGAGAAGCACGGCGACAACACGGTCACCTACTACGCCGCCGACGTCTATGCGGTGTCGCGGCAGGTGAGCTTCACCGTCGACGACCTCACCGTCGAGGGCGCCTCCGAACGGGCCGACTTCAGCGGGGCCAAGACTAACAACATCATCAACACGATCCTGCCGTTCGACACGAAGAACGCCGTCAAGTGGAACGCGAACTACCTCGTCGGCTTCACCAGCGAGAAGCGCGACCGCAACGTGGAAGGGCTGCAGCCGGTCCTCGAGGACCAGCTGCTCTCGATCGGTCGGTCCCAGGTGAGCGGTTCGCTGGGGAGGTTCGACCGCGGCGTGCGCTGGGAGCAGGAGAAGATCGACATCGGCGGTTCGCGCTGGGTCTCGATGTACCTCCCGGTCTGGCTCTACTCCTACCAGCAGGAGAGCAACGGGATCCTGCACTACATCGCGGTCAACGCCCGGACCGGCGAGACCATGGGCAGCATTCCGGTGTCCCAGCCGAAGTTGCTGCTGGCCGCCTTCACGGTCGGGACCTTCCTCGAAGGCATCGCCGGCGCATTCCTGGTGGCGACGGCATGAGCCACCCCACTCGATTCTTCGTTCCCCCGCTTCGCTCCTCCACGAACAATCGATCGGGGACCCCGGCATGAGCATCGACATCATCCTGGGCCTGGTGGCGCACGCCTCCAGCGACGACGGCGCCCTCTGGTTGCTCGCTGCCGGCCCGGCGGGCGGTGCGGCGACCTACTGGGCGTTCTTCCGCTACTACCGCAACACCGACAAGTCCCACGAGTTCGAGCGCGACACGATCATCGCGGCCCAGCCGGTGCAGGGTGGCGAGCAGGTCGTCGACACAATCGAGCGCACACGCGACTCGAACATCGACGGTGACAACAGCAGAAAGCACCGCGGGCGGGTGCAAAGGGTCCGTTGAGCCGCCGACACGGTAACCTCGGCACGGCTCCCTGCAGGTGGGGACGCATGACGTGGCGATCGAGAAGGAAGGACCCAGGTGGCCGGCTACAAGCGAGTCCTCCTCAAGCTCTCCGGTGAGGTTTTCGGCGGTGGCAAGGTCGGGGTCGATCCCGATGTCGTCCAGGCGATCGCGCACGAGATCAAGGCCGTCGTCGACGCGGGCGTGCAGATCGCCATCGTCACCGGCGGTGGCAACTTCTTCCGCGGCGCCGAGCTCCAGCAGCGCGGCATGGACCGCGTCCGCGCCGACTACATGGGCATGCTCGGCATCGTCATGAACTGCCTGGCGCTCCAGGACTTCCTGGAGAAGGCCGGCGTCGAGACCCGCGTGCAGACCGCCATCACGATGGGCCAGGTCGCCGAGCCGTACATTCCGCGTCGCGCGATCCGCCACATGGAGAAGGGCCGCGTCGTGATCTTCGGCGCCGGCATGGGCATGCCCTACTTCTCCACCGACACCGTGGCGGTCCAGCGCGCGCTCGAGAGCAAGTGCGACGTCGTGCTCGTGGCCAAGAACGGTGTCGACGGGGTCTACTCCGCCGACCCGAAGGTCGACCCGACGGCGACGAAGTACGACGAGCTCACCTATGACGTGGCCATCGCAGAGGGCCTGCGGATCATGGACCAGACCGCTTTCGCCCTCTGCGGCGAGAACAAGCTCCCGATGATCGTCTTCGGCATGGAGCCGGAAGGCAACATCCTGCGCGTCGTGCAGGGTGAGAAGATCGGCACCCGGGTCAGCGCAGGATGACGCGCGAACTGATGCGCGAAACGATGAAGGAGAACCGGTGATCAACGACACCCTCAACGAAGCCGACCAGAAGATGGGCAAGTCGGTCGACGCGACCCGTGAGGAGTTCGCAGCGATCCGTGCCGGTCGTGCGCACCCGAGCATGTTCTCGAAGATCATGGTCGACTACTACGGCTCGCAGACCCCGATCCAGCAGTTGGCGTCGTTCACCGCGCCGGAGGCCCGCATCATCATCGTGGCGCCGTTCGACGTGGGCGCGATCGGCAACGTGGAGCGCGCGATCCGCGACTCCGACCTGGGTGTGAACCCGTCCAGCGACGGCAAGCAGCTGCGCTGCGTCTTCCCCGAGCTCACCGAGGAGCGCCGCAAGGAGTTCATCAAGCTCGCCAAGGAGAAGGCCGAGGGCGGCAAGATCGCCGTTCGCCAGGTGCGCCAGAAGGCCAAGCAGAACCTCGAGAAGCTCGAGAAGGACGGCGAGGTCGGCAAGGACGACGTCAACGGGGCCGAGAAGAAGCTGGACGGCCTCACGAAGAAGCACACCGAGGCGATCGACGAGCTGTTCAAGGCCAAGGAAGCCGAGCTCCTCGAGGTCTGAGACCTCGACCTCGCACCGACATGACCTCGACAACGCCGTCGACTGAGCCTGCCCCGAAGAAGGATCACGGCCGGGCCGGCCGTGACCTCAAGGCGGCGGTGGCTTCCGCCGTCGTCCTCCTGAGCGCCATCGCGGCCTCGCTGGCCTTCTGGAAGCCCGCCTTCATGGTGATCGTGGCGATCGCCGTGGTCGTCGCCGTGTGGGAGCTGCGCAAGGGCCTGCTCGCCAAGGACATCGACCTGCCCGAGCAGCCGCTGATGATCGGCGGCGTGACGATGGTCGTCGTGGCGTACCTCTGGGGCTCGGCCGCCCTGGTCACCGCGACGGCAGTGAGCGCGCTGGCGATCATGCTGTGGCTCCTGCGTCGCGGCATCGACGGCTACGTCAAGAACGCCACCGCCTCGGTCTTCGCGCTGATCTACATCCCCTTCCTCGGCGCCTTCGTGGCGCTGATGCTGGCTGAGGGCGGCCGCACCGGTGGCGGGTTCGACGACGCGGGCGTCAAGGGGATCATCACCTTCATCGGCGTGACGATCGCCTCCGACATCGGTGGCTACATCGCTGGTGTGCTCTTCGGCAAGCACCCGATGGCGCCGGTCATCTCGCCCAAGAAGTCGTGGGAGGGCTTCGTCGGCTCGCTCCTCGGCACCGTGGGTGCCGGCTGGGCGCTGGTCGTCTACCTGCTCGAGGGCGACTGGTGGGTCGGGGTCTGCCTCGGGCTGATCGCGGTCGTCATGGCCACGCTCGGCGACCTGTGCGAGTCGGTCATCAAGCGCGACCTCGGCATCAAGGACATGAGCCAGGTGATCCCGGGCCACGGCGGCCTGATGGATCGCCTCGACTCACTGCTGGCCACGATCGCCCCGATCTGGCTGCTCCTGCACTACGGCGTCTTCACGCGCTAGCCGCGCGCGGCCCGGACGACCTCGCCGAGGGCCGTCATCGCGGCCGTGAGCTGGTCGTCGGTGAGGTACGGCGCCGGGCCGAACCGCAGGTGGTGCCCCCGGCTGTCGGTCCGCACGCCGCGCTCGGCCAGGGCGGCCTGCAGCGTCGCCGCCTCCGGCGCGAACAGCGTGAGGAACCCACCGAAGCCGTCGGCCGGGGTCTCCCGGTCACGGGTGACGACGCCGTCGGGCAGGTCGAGGTCATCGAAGGCCCGGGCGAGCAACCCCCTCTGGTGCAGGGAGACCTCGCGCAGCCGCGGGGGAGTGAGCCCGTGCTCGGCGAAGAAGTCGAGGACCCGGCTCGCCCGGTAGTGACTGCTGGGGTCGTACGTCGACCCGGCGAACCTCGCTGCGCCACGGGCGTAGCTGACGGTCCCGGCCGCGGCGTGCTCGAGGTCGCCGAACTCGGCGTACCAGCCGGTGATCACGGGCCGAAGCCCTGCGGTGTGGTCCGGGAGGCGGAGGAAGCAGTTGCCCTCGCCGAGCTGGAGGTACTTGTAGCCGCCGCCCACGACCCAGGCGCTGGCGAGTCCGGCGTCGTCGAGGGACAGGGGGACCACGCCGAGCTGGTGGTAGGCGTCGACGAGCAGCTCGGCGCCGTGGCGCGTACAGGCGTCGGCCACGACGGCGAGGCCCGGGACGACCTGCGAGGTCTCGAAGAGCACCGAGGAGGCCACGACGGCCGCCGTACGCCCGTCCACGGCAGCGGCGAGCCGCTCGGACAGGGTGGCGACGGGCTGGGCCGGGACCTTGACCACCTCGACGCCCGCCTCGGCCAGCCGGTCGAGCTGGCGGCGAGCGGAGTGGAACTCCCCGCCGGTCGTGACCAGGCGCGGGCGTCCGCGCAGGTCGAGCGCTGACAGGAAGCGCACGACGAGGTCGTGGGTGCTCGCCCCCAGCGCGACCTCGGCTTCCGGGTCGCCCAGCAGCAACCGGACTCCGTCACGGAGCCGGTCGGCCCGGGCGAACGCCCGCTCCCACTTCTGGTCCACCGCCAGGGCCGCGTCGTCGTACGCCTCGAGGAGGCCCTCGCGGGCGACGTCGGGCCACGCCTGATGGGAATGGCCGGTCAGCAGCAACCGCTCGTCGACGCGGAACCGGGTGTAGTGCTGTGCGAGTGTCACGCGGCCACTGTCACAGAGGGATGGGCGCCGCTGCCAGTTCGGCGCGCTCTCGCCCGGCCGTCAGTCCTTCGAGACGATCTTGGCGATATCGGCGGGCGTGGCGTCGACATCGCTCGAGTCGACGGTTGCATCGATCTTCGTCACCGGCTTCTTCGCAGGTTTCCGGGCCGGCTTCGGCTTCTCGACCGGCGCCGGGTCGAGGCCGAGTTCGTCGATGACGTTCACGGGCTCGGTCGGCGTCACCGTGACATCGGGGACCTCGATCTCGTCGGTGATCCACTCGCTCTTCGGCATCTCGGTGCCGGATCCCGCCGTGACGAGCGAGGTCACCACCCCCGCTGCCTTGCCGGTCGTCGCCCTGGCCAGACCCACGGCCGAGCCGGCCACCGCGACGGGAGCCTTCAGCGATGTGACGGCAACGTCCTTGATCATGCCCAGCGGGTTCTTGAGAGCCACGTCTGTTCCTCCACTTGTCGGTCGGATCGAACTGGTGCCTGTCGGCACCGGTTCTGGTGGTACCCGATCCGGCGGTGGTAACCCGCACCCGGGGAGGCTTACATCTCGCTCCGGATCGCCCACAGGTCGGGGAAGAGCTGGTGGGTGACGGTGCTCCAGAGGTAGGTCGCGCCCGACGAGCCGCCGGTGCCCATCTTGGCGCCGATCGTCCGCTCGACCATCTTCACGTGGCGGTAGCGCCACTCCTGGAGTCCTTCGTCGAGGTCGACGAGGCGCTCGGCGACCTGGGCCGCGCCACCGTCGTCGGCGTAGAGGGCCAGGAGCAGCGCCTGGACCTCGGGGGACGGTTCCCACGGGGTGGACAGGTCGCGTTCGAGCGCGACCGACGGGACGTCGTACCCCTGCGTGACGAGGTAGCGCAGGAACGAGTCGAACACCGACGGGCGGGACATCGCGGTGGCGATCCGCTCGCGTCCGGCGCTGCCCTCGGGGTAGTGCTCGAACACGCGGCGGTCCCGGCGGCCCAGGGTCGCCTCGAGCTCGCGGAACTGCTCGGACTGGAAGCCACTCGAGGCGTCGAGGCGGCCGCGGAAGCTGGTGAACTGGCGCGGGGTCATGGTCTCGAGGACGTCCACCTGTGCGACGGCCACCTTGAGGATCGCCAGCACCCGCCCGAGCGTGTGGAGCGCCCGCGGGGTGTCCCCGTCCTCGAGGCGGCCCTGGAGTCCGGTGAGCTCGTGGAGCATCTGCTTGAACCACAGCTCGTAGACCTGGTGGATCACGATGAAGAGGAGCTCGTCGTGCTCGTCCGAGCGCGGTCGCTGGGCCGCGAGGACTTCGTCGAGGGCGAGATAGTGGCTGTACGTCAGCGACGGGTGCGGTTCGTTCACGGGACCACTGTCACAGAGCGGTCAACCCCTGATCACTCCGCGGTGTCGACGACCGGCACGCCGACGTGCCGAGACCGGTTCGGGGAGTTGGGCGCCATGTGGCCTGCACCGATACGATCGCCCAGACATGGACGAGGCAGACCAGGCACGCGACGCGGGCATCGAGGCGGAGGACCGCTCGCGGCGACCCGACTGGTTCCACCGCGGGCACCCGATCTTCTTCCCGCTGGCCGGCTTCTTCACCGGCATGGCCTCGATCATCGTCGTCCCCGGCCTCTACGCCGCGGTCCTGCGCTGGCTCGTGGGCTACCACCGGGCCGAGGAGCTCTTCCCGTTCGTCCTGCTCCTCCTCGTGGTCCCCATCGGGCTGCTGGTGCCCCACCACACACGCCGCTTTGCGCGCTACATGCTGCTCGGCACACTGGCGACGCTCATCGTCGCGGTCGGGGTGGCCGGCGCCGTGCTGTGGTTCCTGCTCAAGCGCGACGCCTGAGCCTCGCGGGCCGCTGACCTGGCGTTTCGGCATCCGTCGGCGCAGGTGGGACAATCGATCCACCATGACCGACCAGCCAGGCTCCGGGCCACGCCCCCTTCCCCTCGTCTTCGACGAGCCGCGCGGGCGCAAGAAGCCGCCGCAGCACCTGGCTGACCTCGATCCCGCCGGGCGCAAGGCGCTGCTGGTCGAGATGGGCCTGCCGGGCTTCCGGGCCAAGCAGGTCGCCACGCACTACTTCTCGCGGCTCGCCGACGACCCCGAGCAGATGACCGACCTCCCGGCCGCCCAGCGCGCCGAGCTGGTCACGGCGCTGCTGCCCGACCTGATGACGCCGCTGCGCACCCTCGAGACCGACAAGGGCACCACCCGCAAGACACTCTGGAAGCTGTTCGACGGTTCCCTCGTGGAGTCCGTCCTGATGCGCTACCCCGGTCGCGTGACCATGTGCGTCTCGAGCCAGGCCGGTTGCGGCATGGCCTGCCCGTTCTGCGCCACCGGACAGGGTGGCCTCCAGCGCAACATGTCCACCGCCGAGATCGTCGAGCAGGTCCTCGCCGGTGCGCGATCGCTGGAGCGTGACGAGGTGCCGGGCGGCAAGGGTCGCGTCAACAACGTGGTGTTCATGGGCATGGGCGAGCCGATGGCCAACTACAAGGCCGTCATCGGCGCCGTACGACGCCTCACCGAGCCTGCGCCCGACGGCTACGGCATGTCAGCCCGTGGCATCACCGTCTCCACCGTCGGTCTCGTGCCGCGGATGAAGCAGCTCGCCGACGAGGGCATCCCGGTCACCCTCGCCCTCAGTCTCCACGCGCCGGACGACGAGCTGCGCAACACGCTGGTCCCGATCAACACCCGGTTCTCGGTGGCGGAGACCGTCGACGCCGCCTACGAGTACTTCGTGAAGACCAAGCGTCGCGTCTCGATCGAGTACGCCATGATGCGCGAGATCAACGACCAGGCGTGGCGTGCGGACCTGCTCGCCGACGTCCTCAACGAGCGCGGCCACGGCTGGGTCCACGTCAACCTGATCCCGCTCAACCCCACGCCGGGGTCGAAGTGGACCGCGTCCGACCCGAAGGACGAGCGCGAGTTCGTCCGCCGGCTCGAGGCCAAGGGTGTGCCGACGACCGTCCGCGACACCCGTGGCTCCGAGATCGACGGCGCCTGCGGCCAGCTCGCCGCGGTGGAGTAGGTCTGGAGGCGGTTGCTGCGCAACCTCCTCGACCAGCGTGACTCGACCAGCGTTATGCGAGCGGGTTGCCCACCAGCAGCTCGACGTTGCGGTCGTCCGCCGTACCGAGGCCACCGCTGTGGTCGTGCCAGTCGTTCGCCGCGAGCTCGCGGGCCAGGCCAGCCAGCTCCGCCGGGGAGCTCAGGTCGGCGTTGGCCGCGGGGCCCGTGTGATCGACCATCGTGGTGAAGATCGACAGGCTGCCGTCGGTGTTGTCGGCGATCTCGATGATCCGGGCCTGCTGCGGCCAGTCGATGTGCGAGGCCGTGGTGATCTCCCACAGGCCACCGCCCCCGGTGCGCGGGCGCGGGGTGATCTTGTTGGTGTGGGTGTGGCCGTTGATCCACGCGATGACCTGCGGGTGCGAGAGCAGCTCGGTGAGCACCGCGCCGCCGGTGACCCGCGTCTCGAGGCTGCCGCCGGTGGCGATGAGCGGGTTGCCCATGGTGTCGGACGTGTGGTGGCTGAAGACCAGGACGATCTTGTCGGCCGAGGCGGCCAGCAGGTTCGAGAGCCAGGTGAACTGGGTCTTGTCCAGGGAGCCGTCGGCGTACCCGTTGGGGTTGACGGTGTCCATGACGATGAAGCGGAAGCTGCCCTGGTCGAAGGAGTAGTACGCCGTGCCCTGCTGGCGGTTGGCCGTGGTGAAGCCGTGGCCGAACGGGGCACCCCCCATCGAGAAGTGCTGTTCGACGACCTGCTTGCGCGTCAGCAGGCGACGGTTGAGGTCGGGCGTGACGACGCGGATGCCCGCGTTGGTGACGCCGGAGAGCAGGTTCGTGATGACTGCTGCCGGGTCGCTCATCAGGTTGTCGAGGACCTCGGCCGGGTTGATCCCGGTCGGGGGTGACACGACCTTGAGGGCGCCGAGGGCGAGCAGGTTGAGCTGGAGGGTGCTGGTGGGGAAGTTGCCCTGGACCAGGCCGTCGTGGTTGCCGAACACGGAGTACCACGGGATGTCGAGGCCCTCGGCGTTGAACGGCGCGCGGGCGGCGTTGAGCAGGCCTGGGACGACCGGGAAGCCGTACTCCTTGCGCGGGCGGTCCACGGGCTTGCCCGCGGGTGCGCCGTCGGGGTGCCAGTAGGCGGTGTCGTAGGTCAGCGCGTTGCCGTCGGCGACGCCTTCGTAGCGGGTCAGGTTGCCGGAGTCGAAGCGGACCGGGCCACCGTTGAGGACGCCGATGTTCCAGCGGACCTCGTTGAGCTGGGAGTTGTCCGAGTTGTCGCCGGTCTGGATGGCCAGCGCGAGGGGCCGGCCCGTGACGGGGCCGTTCTCGACCTGGTTGATGGCGCGCACCATCGAGTCCGCGACCTGGCCGGTCAGCATCTCGTGGGGGCGGTACGACGACGTCAGCAGTCCCGTGGCGACGGGGGAGCCGGGGTCCTCGAGCCGGTCGACCCACTCCAGGCGCAGCGGGGACTGGGCGTCGACGATGTGGACGTCGCTGAGCTGGACGAACGCGAGCAGGCCCTGGCGCGCAGCCGCCCGACCGGGACCGGCCGCGACGCCGAGGGCGGTGCGCGTGCCGTGGGGCTCGCCGGCAACGGCGAGGACCTTGCGGTACCCGAGCGCGTTGGGCGTGCCTGTCGTGAAGGTCTGCTGCAAGGTCGCAGCCGCGTTCTCGACGGGGGCAGACGCGGCGGTCGCCGCCGAGGCAGCGCCTCCCCGCACCACTCCGGGGAGCGCGGTAGCGGCTGCGGCGAGCCCGCCGGCGGCGATGGTCTGACGGATCAACTGGCGACGAGAGATCTCCACGGGACTCAAACGACGCAAAGGTGATCCGGGTCACGTCGTATTCCAGTCGTTCACGATGCGGTCGCCCGACACACGCGCAACGGTGGGCGAGCGTTGCGGAACGCTGCTTAGCGTCCCTGCCATGAACAAGCTGCGCGTGATGGTGGTGGCCGAGTCGTTCCTTCCGCAGATCAACGGTGTCACGAACTCCGTGCGCCGGGTCCTCGAGCACCTCTCCGCCCAGGGGCACGAGGCCGAGCTGGTCGCGCCGACCGGTCCGGACACCTACGCCGGTTTCCGGCTGCGCCGCGCCCGCGGTGCGAACCTGCCGTTCTACCCCGACTTCCGCGTCGGCCTCGAGACGCGTCGCCGGCTGCGCGCGATGATGCTCCAGTACGGCCCGGACGTCGTGCACATCGCCTCGCCCGCCACGCTCGGCTACCAGGCCGCACGTGCCGCGGAGGAGCTCGGCATCCCGACCGTCGCGATCTACCAGACCGACCTCGTCGGCTTCGCCGAGCGGTACGACGTCCCGGGCGGTGTCCGCGCTGCGGCCGGCCTGACGCGCCGGATCCACCACCACGTCGACCGCACCCTCGCGCCGTCGACCGCCAGCATCGACCAGTTGCAGGAGCTCGGTGTCCCGGCCGTGCACCGGTGGGGCCGCGGCGTCGACCTGGCCGCCTTCCACCCGCGGCACCGCGACGGTGCGCTGCACCGCCTGCTCGCTCCCGAGGGCCAACTCCTCGTCGGCTACGTCGGGCGCCTGGCAGCCGAGAAGGAGCTCGACCTCCTCACACACCTGGCCGACGACCCCCGCTACCGGCTGGTGCTCGTCGGCGGCGGCCCCGAGGAGCAGCGGCTCCGCGGTGTCCTGGGCAACCGGGCGACCTTCCTCGGCCTGCTGCACGGCGATGACCTGAGCCGGGCCTACGCCTCGCTCGACCTGTTCGTCCACACCGGCCGCTACGAGACCTACTGCCAGTCCGCGCAGGAGGCGATCGCGTCGGGCGTCCCGGTCGTGGCCCCGGCCCAGGGTGGA
>NZ_JBMCZA010000059.1:0-744 GCF_048654705.1 Nocardioides sp. CPCC 206348 | reverse complement strand
GCTGCGCCGGGCCATGGGTGTGACCGCCGTCCGCGCCGTGCAGGACCGGTCGTGGTTCTCGATCAACGAGCAGCTGCTGGCGCACTACCGCGCGGTGATCGCGGAGCGGGTCAGCCTCCGGGTGGCGTAGGCGTCTCGACGAACAGGGCGGCTGCCTCGTCGACCGTCTCGACGAGGTGGATGTGCTGTTCCATCGGCCGGCCCCGGGCGAGCGCCCGGAGCAGCGGCCACGCAGGCAGGTCCTCGGTCCAGTACCGGCGCCCGACCAGCACCATCGGCGCGACGGCGTCCTCGGGTGCGTAGTAGTTCTCGCAGGCGTCCTGGAAGATCTCCTGCACCGTGCCGCCCGCTCCGGGCAGGAACACGATCCCCGCGTCGCAGACCTGGAGCAGGATGGCCTCGCGCAGGGCGTTGCGGAAGTACTTCGCGATCGCCGTCGCGAACAGGTTCGGCGGTTCGTGCCCGTAGTGCCAGGTCGGAACCCCCAGCGTCGGGGCCGGATCGGGACACAGGGCGACGGTCTCCCGGGCCGCAGCCGTCCATGCATCCACCGAAGGCAGGAACGACGGCACTCTCGCCACGGTGGCGAGCGCGATGAGGAGCGATTCGGTGGATCCGTGTGCGAAGCGGCCGCCGAGGTTGGCCGCCTCCATCGCTCCCGGACCGCCGCCCGTGGCGATCACGTGGGTGCGGCCCAGCAGGGCGCCCAGGCGAGCCGCGTCGTCGTACTCCGTGCTGCCGCGC
>NZ_JBMCZA010000058.1:127-631 GCF_048654705.1 Nocardioides sp. CPCC 206348 | reverse complement strand
GAGTGCACCGCGACGTACGTCGTGACGCAGGCCGATGTCGATGCGGGCACGGTGGACAACACCGCCACGACCACGGGCACCCCGCCGTCGGGACCTGACGTCACTGATGAGGACGAGGTCCAGGTCCCGGGAACGTCGGAGCCGGCGCTCTCGCTCAACAAGCGGGTTGCCGCGATCGAGGACGTCAACGGGACTGGTCTGAACGACCTGGGGGACGAGATCAACTTCGTCTTCGATCTTGAGAACACGGGCAACGTCACGCTGACCGGTGTGGCCGTGGATGACCCGTTGCTGGTGGGCCTGGGCATCACGGTGACGTGTGACCCCACGACCCTGGCGCCCGGTGACACGGTGACTTGTGCGGCTGACGCGCCGTACGTGATCACCCAGGCTGACGTGGACGCCGGGACGGTGGAGAACGTCGCGACCGCGACCGGTACGCCGCCGTCGGGTCCGGTCGTGGAGACCCCGGAGAGTCCCACGGTCACGCCGCTGGACGGCGCC
>NZ_JBMCZA010000058.1:0-117 GCF_048654705.1 Nocardioides sp. CPCC 206348 | reverse complement strand
AACGTCGGAGCCGGCGCTCTCGCTCAACAAGCGGGTTGGCTCTGTGGACGATGTCAACGACAACGGGCTCACCGACCTCGGGGACGAGATCAACTTCGTCTTCGATCTTGAGAACAC
>NZ_JBMCZA010000057.1:8394-10636 GCF_048654705.1 Nocardioides sp. CPCC 206348 | reverse complement strand
AACGGGTGAGCACAGAGGCGAAGTCCTCCAGCAACTGGTTGGCTTCGACGCTGATGTGACTGGCTTCAATGACGTCCCCGGCCTTGATGTGCGTACCGGTTTCGTGACCACGGGCCGTCAACGCAACGTGCTTGTTTCCAAACGCTGTGAGTTGCTCCAGGCTGGCGTCAACGTCGGCGGGAATCTCGTCAAGCATCTCCGGCTTGAGCTTCAGCACGATGTCGACAGTGCCATCGGGGTTGAGGGTGGTCTTGCCGGTACGTCCGACGTCTACGCCGCGCAGTTTGACGATGGTCCCTGAACGCATCTGGAGTCCGGCGCGGTCGCTGCGGACCGTGATGAGCGCCGTTTCGGTGAAGGACTGCTTGTACATGGCAACCGTCAGACCCGCGACTCCTGCCATCAGGCTCAGGAGGGCAATGGCAGCCATCCTGAACCGGAACGTCTCGCTGAGGAAGAACGGCTCCGTCACTTCGTCGGTGTCAGGTGTGTGATTCATGCTTTTCACCCCGAGATCCGGAACGTGTTGACGCCGCCGTAAAGGGCCATGGCGACACAGAGTTGGACGGTGAGCACGGCGACGAGCGATGTCCTCACGGCCTTGCCGACGGCCTCGCCCACACCAGCCGGGCCGCCCGAAGCCGTGTATCCGTAGTAGGTGTGAATGAGGATCACGACAACCGCCACGATGATGGCCTGAATGAATGAGAACAGGATGTCGATTGGTTGCATGAACGTGAACATGTAGTGATCGAAGGTTCCCTCTGATAGCCCGAAGAACCAGACTTGGGTGGTTTTCCAGCCGACCCACGCGCCGACCAACGACATCGCGAAGATCGGACCGACACAGAGCATCCCGGCCACGACTCGGGTGGAAACGAGGTAGGGCATCGAGCGGATGCCCATGACCTCTAGCGCGTCGATCTCCTCCGAGATTCGCATCGCCCCCAGCTGTGCTGTGAATCCTGTGCCGACCGTGGCCGCCAGGGCTGCTCCGGAGATGATCGGAGTGAGAAGACGGGGATTGATGATCGCCGAGGTGAATCCGCCAAGAGCCTCGAGGTTCAAGTCTGCGAGCGCGCGGTAGGTCTGCACGCCACCGGTGATGCCTGCGAAGAACGTGATGAAGAGCGTGATGATGGCCGATCCACCGACAACGGCGAGCGTGCCGTTGCTCATTCCGACCTCGGCGACCAGACGGGTCTGTTCCTTGGGGTAGTGACGCACTGCCCGGGGGGTCCAGGCGAGTGCTTCACCGTAGAACCAGGCCTGCTGGCCCAAGGCGTCGAAGACGCCCATGGGTCCCTTGAAGAACTTCCGTATCCGCCGGCGCATGGACGGCCGTGTATCTGTATGGATTGTCATCGCGTCTCCTAGAGCAACCCGAGCGAGTAGGGAATTTGGGTGAGAAGGATGTTCACCGGGAACAGGGCCATGAAGGTGAAGACGACCGTCTCGTTCACGGCATTGCCGACGCCTTGGGAGCCACCGCCGCAGGTCATTCCGCGGTAGCACCCGATGAGGGACCCAATGACTCCGAAGACGACAGCGCGCAACTCTCCGTGCACCAGGTCGGGGAATCCGACCAACAGCGTCATCGAGTCGACGAACTGTCCCGGGCTTGCGTCCTGCAGGAAGACCGCGAAGATATAGCCGCCGCTCAGCCCGATGAGGATCATCACGCTGTTCAGGAAGAACGCATTGACGGCGGTCGCCAGAACGCGAGGTACCACCAGTCGTTGAATGGGGTCGATGCCCAAGACCTCCATGGCGTCGAGTTCTTCCCGAATCTTTCGGGCACCGATGTCGGCGCAGATTGCGGTCGAACTGGCCCCTGCGATGACGAAGGTGGTGGCGACCGGTCCGATCTGCGTGACCGTGCCGAAAGCTGCACCAGACCCGCTGAGATCGATGGCACCGATCTCGACCAGCACGTTGTTGAACTGGTACGTCACCAATGCCACGAAGGGAATTGCCAGCAGGATTGCTGGTCCCAAGGACACGCTCGTCACGAACCAGCACTGCTGGACGAACTCCCGCCACTGCAGTCGGGTGGTGAACATCGCCACGAACGTGTCCAGCGTGAATCCAATGAAGTCGCCAATCGGGCGGGCGCCTCGGCTGATGACGGACAACGTTGACATTTCAGTGCCTCAGTCTTCTCGAAGGCGACGGCCGGGGGCTGACCGCGTCGGAACGCTTCTGCGGGTTCCGTTCACGGCGCCCACAAGCTCCGGCTCGC
>NZ_JBMCZA010000057.1:534-8341 GCF_048654705.1 Nocardioides sp. CPCC 206348 | reverse complement strand
AGCACCCGCTCGATCCGACGGCGCTCACCCTTCCGGTCTGGAAGTCCTGGAACGGGGCGGATCTGCGGGATCAGGCCGCCGATGTCCTCCGTGCCGCCGTGGTGGTGTCCGGCTTCGAGGAGCGCCTCCTCCTCCGCGAGCGTTGCCTCGTCCTTCTCTTCGCTCATCCCGATCGGCCCGAGACGGCGGCCGTTGAGAAACTGCTCGACCACCGGTTCCTCGCTGGTGAGGAGGACCTCACGCGGACCAAAGGTCACGAGTTCCTTGCAGAACAGCATGCCGAGGTTGTCGGGCAGTGTGCGCGCAATGTGGATGTTGTGGGTGACGACCAGGATTGTGGCGTCGATCTGAGCGTTGAGGTCGACGAGCAACTGGGAGAGGTACGCGGTGCGGACCGGGTCCAGCCCGGAGTCCGGCTCGTCGCAGAGGATGATTTCAGGATCGAGTACCAGCGAACGCGCCAGGCCCGCCCTCTTCCGCATGCCGCCTGACACCTCCCCCGGAAGCTTGTCTTCGGCACCTTGCAAGCCGGTCAGCTCGAGCTTCTCCAGCACGATGCGGCGGACCTCGGACTCGGTCTTGTTGGTGTGTTCGCGCAACGGGAATGCCACGTTGTCGAAGATGCTGATCGATCCGAACAGCGCTCCGTCCTGGAAGAGAACGCCGAACATTCGACGAATCTCATAGAGCTCTGACTTGCGGCACCTGACGATGTCGACGCCGTTGATGAGCACCCGGCCACGCTCGGGCTTGAGCAGCCCGATGACGCACTTGAGGAAGACCGATTTGCCTGTTCCGGATGGACCGAGGAGGGCGCTGATCTCCCCCTCTGGCAACGTGAAGCTCACGTCACGCCAGATGTTCTGGCTCCCGAACGACTTCGTCAGCCCCTCGACGGTGATCTCAACACCCATTGCCCAACCTCCATGGTTGATCGACTCGGTTCGCCGAAGCCGGCGATGGCGTACAGAACTGGTTCATCGCACAGCCTCGAGCGGTGCGGATTTGTCGGCAGCTGGTCGGCGGTCACTGTTGACCGCGACTAGTAATTGCCGCGTGTTGACGAGGAACTGAACGATGAAGATCGTTGCCGGAATCCAGATCACGAAGATGCCGCTCCACGCGAACGGGCCTGACTTGAAATGCGGCAGAAGTACGGCCGGCATGAACACGATGGGTGCCCACACATTGAGGTAGGCAAGCCATCGCGGGAAGAGTGGGGACGACCTTCTGTCACTGGCAACCGCGAACGCGAACGCGAAGTTCTGCACCATGAACGGGGGCCAGGGCATCACCAGGAAGATCCAGCTGAAGTCGTTCAGCATCTGGGTCATCGCAGGGTCACGATCTGGCCTGAACGCAGCGACGACGAAGAGCATTCCGGGGACCATGAAGGTTAGGCAGGCAAACGCTCCGGCGATACCTTGCGCCCAGACCACTGTCGGGTGGACTCCTGGAATCCGCATCATCTGGCCCGAGATGACTGCCGTGAACGCCGCGTAGAACATCCCACTCACGAACATCAGCGTCGCTCCAACGCGGATGCCAACAGTGTGAGTCTGGTAGTGCTGGGCCACCTCGGCCGCCGACAATGACGGCGACAACGGTGGAACGAAACTCGCCACAACGAACCCAAGGAAGAACAGCGTGACGCACGCAATCCCTGACCAGGCGCACGCCCGTTGGAATGCGTTCTGGTTCATGCCGATGCACCCGTTCGGCGCCGTGGGCTCGATCCGCCTGACTTCAGCTTCAGTGCCTTCATTGCTACCTCTGCTGCCAACTTCCCGGGCGTTCCACAGATGCCGGCGCTGGGGTGCATGCCGCCGCCGCTGAGGAACAATCCTTCGACTGGGGTGGTGAAGCCAGAGAAGCCGGGCGCAGGCCTCATCGGTCCGAAGCGGGTAGCGATCGGGTCGACGTGGTAGACGTTCCCGTCCGGAACACGGAAACGTTCGGCGAACTTCGGCGGAGTCATCACCTGGCGGTCGATCTCGAGTTCCCGGAGCCCCTCGATCACCTTGGATGCGTGGTTGATGGCCCCCTCCGCGGCGGTCTCCTCGAGCTCTGACCAGGGCGTCTTGGGATTACTCGGCGCGATTCCTGTCCAGAACCAGAAGGTGTCCTGACCCTCCGGCGCCTGACTCGGGTCCGCAGCCGACGGAATGATGCCCACTCCTGCGAGAGGCTCGGGGAGTTCGCCGCGAGCGCAGGCGGCCCACGCCTCGACATGGTCCTCGAACGTCCCATACACAAGACCCGGACGACGCAGATCGACACCGTCGTGCCGGTTTTCCTGATGAGCGCTCAGCGTCAACTTCCCGCTGAGCGCCATGTCGAGCTTGAAGGAAGACGCGTGCGTCGAGGATGTCGGGATGTGCTGGGCGCGTTCGCGCATGTGTTCGGGCAGTGCGCCCTCGGGCAGGAGCTCCGTCAGGGTGGTCTTGACGTTGTTCGCTGCGATCACGGCGTCGGCATAGATCTCCTCGCCGCCAACGAGCCGGACTCCGTGCGCGCGGCCGCGGTGTACCAGGATCTCTTCAACGACACTCGACATACGGACTTGTCCGCCCTTGGCGGCGAAGCAGCGTCCCAGCGCGTCGGTCACTGCACCCGTCCCTCCGGCGAACCGGGCTACGCCGCTGCGGTGATGCATTGCAAAGAAGATCAGCGCCCATCCGGTCCCGTCCTCAGAGATCGGCACGAAACACGGCAGTGCGGCGAGGGGTGCCTTGACCATCGCGTGGGTGAACCGCTCATCGATGAGTTCGGCTTGAGAGGCCGTGAAGTACCGCGATGCGGCCGCAAGATGGCGTGGGTGGCGAGTGGCGCTCAGGACCCCGCCGGCCAGGCGCTTGCCAAACGGCCGCATGGGGTTGGCATTCATGAACGGCCCCATGATGTCCATCAAGGGATCCAGCTCGTTGGACATGTCGATGAACGCACGAGCGTCAGCCGGCGAGAACCGCCGGATGTCCTCAGCGGTGCGTTCGGGGTCGTCGAAGATGCACAACGACTCCCCATTCGGGCCGAGCGCGGCGTAGACCGGGTCCATTTCGATCTGCTTCAGCCCGTACCTGGAGAGCTGGAGATCCTCGATGATGCCGGAGGTGCGGATCAGCGACGCGTCCATGGCGCCCTCGTTGATGCGGTGCCCGGGGGCATTCGGCAACACGGGGTTCGTTGACGTCATGCCGCCGAGCTTGTCCGTCGCCTCGATGAGCGTGACTGTCGCTCCGGCTCGCGCGAGGTAGCAGCCGGCGGTGAGGCCGTTGTGGCCGCCACCGATGACGATGACACTGGGAGATGCATTCATGGGTAATTCTCCTGAATTTCTAGACATCGGGCGCTCGACTCGCCCGCGATGTGAGCCGTGGGTGGTCAACTAGGCGAGCAGCAGCGTTCCGGCGAGGACGACGAAAGCCGTGAGGCAGTAGGCCTCGAAGATCAAACGCAAGACGATGGGTGCATGCCGGACCTCCATGAAGTCCAGTCCGACAAACCGCACTTTGACGAAGGCGATCGCGAGGATCAGGGCCCCGGCGCCGCCATTGACTCCCTCGAGGGCGCTGGGCTCATGCGTTCCCATCCACCACGAACTCACAGTTGCGGCCACCAGAACCGCCCACACGACGGTGGCCCGACCACGCGCCAGGAAAAGGAGATCGTTCATGTCAAAGCCTCAATGCACCAGGTAGAGGAGAGGAAAGAGAACAATCCAAAGCAGGTCGACCATGTGCCAGAAGCAGGCGCCGCCCTCAAAGAAGGCGAGCTGCCCATCCGACAACGTCGGCTTCCGCGCCAACCAGACGAGAACGCCGAGAAGGCCCATTCCGATCAACAGGTGAACCCAGTGGAGGCCGGTCAACATGAAGTAGTACATGAAGAAGTCGTTGGTCGCAGGCGTCACCTGGTGCTGAGTCTTGTCGACGTACTCGACGACCTTGAGCGCCGAGAACGCAACACCGCATGTGACCGCACCCAACAGCAAGAACTCTGCTCGGCCGCGACGTTCGCGGACCGCGCGCACGGCCATCACCACGAGGAGCGAACTGACCAGCAAAAGGACCGTGTTGGCGACACCGAAATCCTGGTTCAACGCTAGTTGCGAACGGTCGAAGATCTCGGTGTCGCGCGAACGCCCCTGGAGGTAGGTGGCGAACATGACCGCGAAGATTGTCATGTCCCCGAAGATGAAGACCCAGACCCCAACCTCGCCGGGAATCCGTCGCCCGGGTTCTTCCGAGCGAGCGGCGTCCTTGGCTGGCAACAGCATGGCCGTCATCGCTCCGTCGGCCCCTGGCTCGAACCCTTGGCCACGAACTCGCGCCGACCGTGGCGGAGCAACAGCCAGGTGTTCACCGACATACCAACCGCGAACAGGATCACCGGAATCCAGAAGCCGACGACACCGTTCCACGCGAACGGTCCCGTCTTGAAGAAGACCGCCAGAACGCCACCGGCACCTGTCACTGCCACCCACAGGTTCATGTAGGCGGCCCAGCGCGGCCAGAGGGGCTCATCGCGGCGATCAATGAAGCCTGCGATCGCCATCACGAAGTACTGCGTCATGTAGGTCGGGATCAGCGTGGACCACACGAACCAGCAGTAGTCGTTGAGCATGCGCGTGATCTCCGGACTCACGTCCTGGCGATAACTCGCAGTGATCCATGCGAGAGAAATGATCTGGAAGAACGTGACCAGGATGATCGCGCCACCCCACTGAATCGTGGACAGCAGTCCGGGTTCGCCCTCGATCTTCTTGATCTCTGCGCTGATGACAGCGTAGAAGGGCAGCAGGAGACCGGAGGCGAACATCGCCGCGAGAATGCCGATGCGGATGCCGGTCACGTTGTCAGCGAAGAATGACGCCAGCTCTTCGGCGCTCCAGTCAGGCGACGGCGGCGGGATGAACCCTGCCACGAAGATGAACGGCACCGCGAAACCAACGATGGCTGCTGGCCAACACCAGACGCATGCCAGCCAGATCCGGTGGGCGATCGAACCAGCTTCGATTCGATCCTGGGTTGCTGCCGTCACAGTCCTTCTCCTTGCCCTGAGTGATGACCCTCACATTTCGAATCTAATCTAGGATCGAATTGGACATTCGTCAAGATCCGTCCATTATTGATCCTGTGGGAGTGCAGCGTTGGCACCCGTGATCGCGCCTTGCTGCCCAGCAGAAGGGACCAGCCGATGAACACGCCGGGTCAGCCCGCGGACCTCGCGCAGCTGAACCCTGCCAAGTCCGCCCGCACGCGCATGCGAATCCTTCACTCAGCAGCTCGCGCTCTGGCAGCTGGCGGCGGCGCCGGACTTCGAATACACGAGGTGGCAGCCGCTGCGGGGCTCCAGTCCTCGGCCGTCTACTACCACTTCGAGTCGCGTGAGCAACTGGTTTCCGAAGTTGCCTTGCGCGGATGGATCGCGCTGGATCGCTGGGTGAGTGATGCGCTCGTGTTCACGGCGTGCGGCGCGTCTGCTCGTGACCGCATCAAGGTAGCGATCGAGGCACACCTGCGGTGTCAGCTGGAGACCTCGGACTTCGCTCTTGCCGCCGCTCGCGTGTCACATCCGAACGACGAGGCTCGGACCTACGGCCCGGCGCCGACTGCGGGCTACGACGCGATGTGGGAAGAACTGTTGCTGGACGCAGTTCGCGCCGGTGAAGCATCTCCCGCATTGGATCTGCCCTGTGCTGCCCGCCTTGTCGTTGGCACGCTCCATCAGTCAGCGCTGTGGTGGTCCCGTGCCATCGGGACGGTGGATGAGGTGATTCGGTGTGCGCAGATGTTGGTCTGCGACGGACTCGCCCCTGTCAACCGAACTCACACCAACCGACCCCTGGAAGTGTGGCCGCTTGATCGGGCGACACTCGGGACGCGCGGCAGACTCCTCACCGCCACCGCGTCGTCGCTTCGCGAGCGCGGCTACGAGCGGGCGACGTTGGCTGACATCGCCCAGCGCGCCAACGTGCGAGGACCCGCCATCTATCACTACTTCGCGTCACGGGACCAGTTGATTGAGGAGTCCGCCTGCTCAGCGATACGACGTCTCCAGTCCCGCACTCACCTCGCGCTCAGCGATCTTCCACCCGATGCCGGGCCAATGACGCAGATGATGACCGCGCTCGGCGTCCATTGCAGGCTGAGCCTCGATGATGCTGGCTTTGTACCGATCACCGCGGGTCGCTCCGTGGAGCTACCCAACGGCATTCGAGATGCCGTCCGGCAGGCGGGCGTCGACATCGAGGCTTCGTGGGACCGGTTGATCCGAGCGGCACCCAACTTGGCCGCACAGAGGCCGGAGACGGGACCCACGATCCCCCGGATGCTGCTCCTGGGCGCAGCAGATCGCGCGAACCATGCGGGTCTGGCTAGTTCCGAAACGCACATCATGGTGTCGACAAGCCAGTTGCTCATCAACGGTGGCCTACTTGCCTTTGAGAGCGCTACGCCCTGACTCGAAGTTGCCTCCGTATCGGGTTCGTTCAGCGCCGCGTGTTCTCCTCAGCGATGCGGGGCCGGCGCTCGACGATGGCCCGCGTCCAGGGCAGCGAGCCTATGGACAAAGCGCGCCGATGTGGACAGAATCGCACAACTGTCCACGTCGGAGTGGTGAACCTTCTCCATTCCGAAATGCCGTCCTACTCTCTGCCTGGAGCACCAAGATGTCTTACACGTCTCAACGAATCTGCCTCTGGATGGCTCCACTGGCGATGGTGCTCTTCACTCTGGGATTCGTGATTGTCGGCGGATTCCTCCCGCCCCCATCCCCATCGATGAGCGCCACCGAAGTGGTGGCGTTCTACAACGAGAACACCAACGGGAAGCGACTCGGGCTGGCCATCACGATGATCGCAGCTGCATTCACGATTCCGTTCGTCGCGGCACTGACCGTCCAGATGCGCCGCATCGAGGGACCAGCATCACCGCTGGCCTTCACCCAGTTGGCCGTCGGCACTCTCGGGTGGGTTGTGTTTGCCATTCCCGTCATGATCATGGAGGCTGCGGCATTTCGCACTGACCGTGATCCTGACGCGTTGCTCGCCATTCATGACATTGGCTGGATCATGCTGGTCGGGACGTACTCAGCGGTCCTGATCCAGTGCTTCGTCGTGGGTTTCTGTGCACTCCAAGACAAGGCCGGAGTCGTGTGGCCCCGGTGGGTCGCCTACTACAACTTCTGGGTCGGACTGCTGTTCCTCCCGGGAACGCTCTTGTACTTCTTCAAGGACGGACCGTTCGCGTGGAACGGCATCTTCGTCTGGTGGATCCCGCTGACAGTCTTCTGCTCATGGTTCTTCCTGATGGCATTCGTCACCGTTCAGGCTGTGAATCGCGAGGAACGCGCGGCGGGCCCCCAGCCCATGCCGTCCTGACCGACCTCGTCCGGCATGCCCGGGCGCCGACAAGTTCGTCGGAGCCTGCAACCCCTCGACCTACGTGATCAAGGTCGAAGACGGCGAGATCCACGACGGCGGCGGATTCGTCGGCTCCGACTTCGCGAGCTTTGGACCCTGATCGCGGACTGAGGGCTGAGGGCTGACGGTTTCAAACCACGACGGTCCCGGGTATCCCGAGACTGTCGTGGTTTGCATGCCCTAGCGATGCATCGGTTCGCCGCGTGGGGTTGACCACCGAGTACGGGTCCGTCAGGGTTCTTGGTCCATAAACAGTCCACCGTTTTGCGGCGGTTGGATAGCCGCTTCGGGCAAGCGGTGCATCACCGCAGGTCAGAGGCGTGTTTCCGATCCGCGCAAAAGAGATTTGAACCAGGACCGCGAACCTAGGTGCTTCAAATCTCA
>NZ_JBMCZA010000057.1:0-524 GCF_048654705.1 Nocardioides sp. CPCC 206348 | reverse complement strand
TCCGGTTCGGGCTCCGGCTCCACTGCCTCCAGGACCGCGGTGGGCTCCTCGAGCACGGGTTCCTCGACGACGGCTTCCTCGGCCACGGAGACCTCGGTCGTCGGGGACGTCGGACGAGCTGCAGACGCCGTGCTGGGCTCTGCGGGCGCGCCGGACTTCTCGGCCGGCTTCTTCTTGCGCCCGAACAGCTTGGGCGGCTCCAAGCTGAGCTTCAGCTTGTCCTGCTCGTCTGACATGGCGTGCAGTCTGTCACGAAGGTCCGGCGGGAGGGGACAACCCCCCGCAGGCGGTCCCACGTGCCGAGAAGCCCCTTTTACCTGCGCTGGGCACGCACCTGATGCGTGGCCAGCGCAGGGAAGTGGGACTTCGGACCCGGCCACGGCGCGCGGCGGCCCGGAGCGACGGCGGCCCGGACCCACGAAAAGCAAGGAGCCCGAACCCACTTCCGTGGGTCCGGGCTCTGCCGATGTCCTGAGACATCACATGGTCGGGCTGACAGTGTTCTGGCTCAGGACATAGGAAAG
>NZ_JBMCZA010000056.1:0-4455 GCF_048654705.1 Nocardioides sp. CPCC 206348 | reverse complement strand
CGGTCGGGGAAGTAGCGGTAGAGCGTCGCGCGCGAGCACCCCGCGGCGGTGGCGATGTCGGACATCGCGACCACGTCGACGCCGCGCTCCGCGAACAGGCCACCGGCCGCGTCGAGGATCCGTTCGACAGCGGGCGCCCGCCGATCCACCCAGTCGCTCATCTCGCCTCCAGCGGGACGCCCAGCGGGCGTCGTACATAGGGGCCGGGAGCCCAGGTGATCGCCGCGTCGTCGACGGTGAAGTCGGGGATCCGCGCCAGCAGTTCCTCGAGCGCCACCAGGATCTGCATCCGCGCGGCCGCGGCGCCGAGGCAGTGGTGGTGGCCCTGGCTGAAGCTCAGGATCTGCGACGGACGGCGGCGTACGTCGAGCTCGTCGGCGTCCGGCCCGTAGCGACGCGGGTCGCGGTTCGCGGCGCCGTACAACAGCAGCACCTTGCGACCCGCGGGAATGACCGTGTCGTGGAGCACGACGTCGCGGACCGCCGTCCGGGCCAGGGCCTGGACCGGCGAGGTGAGGCGGAGGAACTCCTCCACGGCGTCCGGCAGCAGCGACGGGTCGGCGACGAGCAGGGCGCGCTGGTCGGGACGCGACGACAGCAGCTGCACCGCACCGCCCAACGCACCGGTGGTCGTGTCGTTTCCCCCGGCCACCATGGTGAAGACGAACGCCAGGATCGAGAGCAGGCCGGCGTCGGCGTCCGGCCCGTCGGCCACGCCTGCGGCAACGAGCTGGGAGACGGTGTCGTCGCCGGGTTCGCGACGGCGTCGCTCGATCAGTTCGGAGAAGTAGCCCATCAGCTCGACGGTCGCGCTCGCCGCATCGGTGCCCACAATGCCGACATTGGCGCCGACGATCGCGGTGCTCCACTCGTCGAACCGGGCCCGGTCCGCTTCGGGGACACCGAGGTAGTGCCCGACCACGAGGCTCGGCAACGGCTTGAAGAGCCCGGCGACGATGTCACCACCTCCCGCGGCGCGCAGCCCCTCGACCCGCTCGACGACGAACGCCCGCACTTCCGCCTCGATGTCGCGCACCTGCCGGGGCGTGAAGCCGCGGGCGACCAGGCGCCGGAAGGCGGTGTGGACGGGCGGGTCGGT
The DNA here is from genome assembly GCF_048654705.1 of Nocardioides sp. CPCC 206348. Taxonomy (NCBI): domain Bacteria; kingdom Bacillati; phylum Actinomycetota; class Actinomycetes; order Propionibacteriales; family Nocardioidaceae; genus Nocardioides; species Nocardioides sp. CPCC 206348. The sequence goes on along the minus strand of NZ_JBMCZA010000056.1, from coordinate 3,356 downwards.
CATCACGAACGGCGGGTTGTCGACGAGCCCGATCCGCTCGAGCTCGTCGTACTCCACCGTCAGGCCCTGCGCGCTGGAGAAGGTGGCCACGTCGACGGCCGCCGCGAGCACATCGGCATGGCGGGACAGCACGTAGTGGTCCGCCTCCGGGCGATCCGGCGGCACGACGTGGTGGACCGGATCCTGCTCCCGCAGCACGGCGTACGACGACCACGGGTCGCGCCACGCCTCACCACCTCCGGGGCGGTACGCAACGCTGGACGTCTGGTTTGACATGTGTCGATGATGAGACAGATCGGGGAATCTGTCCAGTGCCGTCGCGATGAGTCCGGCTGTCGGTGGCGGTCTCTAGTCTTCGAGACAGGGCACCCGCAACGACGAGAAAGAACACGCGAACCATGAGCGAAGCAATGATCCGCGCCAGCGGACTGACGAAGAGCTACAAGACGGTGCAGGCCCTGGGCGGGCTCGACCTGGCCGTCCCCGAGGGCAAGGTCCTCGCGCTGCTGGGCCCCAACGGTGCCGGCAAGACGACCGCGGTCCGCTGCCTGACGACGCTGTTGAAGCCGGACTCCGGCTCGGCGACGGTCGCCGGCGTCGACGTGCTGGCCGACCCGGCCGGCGCACGCGCCAAGATCGGACTCTCGGGGCAGTACGCCGCTGTCGACGAACACCTCACCGGCTACGAGAACCTCGTCATGGTCGGCCGGCTCTACCACCTCGGGAAGGCCCGGGCGCAGGCCCGCGCCCGCGAGCTGCTCGAGCGCTTCGACCTCACCGAGGCCGGCGACCGACCCTCCAAGACCTACTCCGGCGGCATGCGCCGCCGGCTCGACCTCGCCGGTGCACTGGTCGCTGAGCCGCCGGTACTGATCCTCGACGAGCCCACCACCGGGCTCGACGTGCGCAGCCGCCAGCAGATGTGGGACGTCATCCGCGAGCTCGTCGCCAGTGGGGCGACACTGCTGCTGACGACGCAGTATCTCGAGGAGGCCGATCGCCTCGCCGACGACATCGTCGTGATCGACCACGGCCGCGCGATCGCGCACGGCACGGCCGACGAGCTCAAGGCGACGACCGGTGGCGAGCGGATCGAGGTCGTCCTCGCCGACGTCGAGGACCGCGAGGCCGCGGTCCGCACCGTCGCCGAGGTGGCGGTCGGTGACGTCCGGGTCAGCGACAACGGGCGCGAGCTCAGTGCCGCCGTCTCCGGGCGCGGTGCCGGCCACCTGCTGCACGTCCTGCAGGGGTTCGAGCGCGACGCCGTCACCGTCCTCGACGTCGGCCTGCGCCGGCCGACCCTCGACGACGTCTTCCTCTCCCTCACCGGTCACGCGGCCGAAGAAGCCGATGTCGCGACCGACGCCCCCGCCGACACCAAGGAGGTCGCCCGATGAGCACCGCAGTCCAGGCCCTCACCGACGGCTGGGTCGTCGCCCAGCGCAACCTGATCAAGATCAAGCGCGTGCCCGAGGTGCTCGTGTTCGTGCTGATCAGCCCGATCATGTTCGTGCTGCTCTTCGCCTTCGTGTTCGGCGGAGCGATCGACCCGCCGGGATCGGTCAACTACAAGGAATGGCTGATCGCGGGCATCTTTGCCCAGACCGTCGTCTTCGGCGCGACGTTCACCGGCGCCGGCCTCGCCGAGGACATGCAGAAGGGCATCATCGACCGGTTCCGGTCGCTGCCGATGTCCAGCTCCGCGGTCCTGGTCGGTCGTACGACGTCCGACGTCGTCTACAACATCCTGTCGCTGATCATCATGGCGCTGACCGGCCTCCTGGTCGGCTGGCGGATCCGCGAGGGCTTCGTCGACGCGATCCTCGGCTTCGCCCTCCTGTTGCTCTTCGCCTATGCGGTGAGCTGGGTGATGGCGTTCGTCGGGATGCTGGTACCGAGCGTCGAGGTCATCAACAACGCCTCGTTCATCGTGATCATGCCGCTGACGTTCGTGTCGAACGCCTTCGTCCCCACCGAGTCGTTCGACGGCGTGCTGCGCACCATCGTCGAGTGGAACCCGGTGTCGACGCTGACGCAGTCGTCGCGCGAGCTGTTCGGCAACACCGGCGGATTCGAGCCCACCGATGCGTGGTCCATGCAGAACCCCGTGCTCTACACGCTGATCTGGGTAGCGATCATCCTGGTCGTCTTCGCCCCGCTCGCGGTGCGGCAGTACCGCCTCACCACCAGCAAGTGACCGGCCCGGTGGGCCCAGCGTTCCGCTTGGGCCCACCGGATCACTCCACCCGGGCGGTCAGCGGCAGGCGGCCTCGCGCGCACGCCCCGACGGCCGCCGCCGTGAGCAGGGGCAACCCGACCACGACGGACACGATGAGCAACCACGGCACGTCCATGCTGGTGGCGCCGGTCTCGAACTGCCGGGTCAGCGGCTGGCTGATCGCCAGTCCCGGGATGAAGCCGACCGGCGCTCCCAACAGGGCGCCGATGCCGCCGACGAACAGCGCGTAGCCGGCTGCGACCCGACGCCGTTCGCGGGGGCGCGCTCCGACGGCCGCCATCGTGGCGAGGTCGGGTCGGGCGTCGGACAGGGCCAGGAAGGTCGCCGTGAGCGTGCCGCCGAGCATCAGGATCGCGCCGAGGGCACCGAGGACGAACTGGATGATCCGGACGGCCGAGTCAGCCTGGTAGCCGCGCTCGACGTAGAAGTAGGGCTGGACCGGCAGCGCACCGAACGCCTCCTGGATGTCCTTCTCCGTGCTCTCGCTGAACGGCCCGGGCAACACGACGCCGACCGTGTCGACCTTGAGCCCGAGCTCCTTGACGACCTCGGGTGACATCAGCGCCGGAGCCGGTGGCGTGGGCCGCTGAACCTGGATGACGTCGGCCTTCGCGGTAGCCGAGGCGATGGGCTGCGGCAACTCCTCCGTCGCGACGTACTGGCGTACGTCGACACGGACCTTGCTCGCGTCGGCACCGTTGTCGTCGGCGCCGCGAAGCAGCACGAGTCCACCGTCGCCGAGCAGGGCGTTGGCCCGCTCCCTGTCCGCGGCGTCCATCTCGATGAAGTCGGGCACCTCCGTGCCGACGAGGTACGGCGAGCCGATCGAGGACCAGTACTCCAGCATCAGCGCCTCGCCGTCAGCGCTGAACTCGATCTCCAGCTCACCGGCCTCGCCCGACGTCTGCACCCCCGTGACCTGCTCGGCACCCTGGCCGGGCAGGTAGCGCGCGAGGGTCTCGTCGACAGCATCCTTGTCCGCGTCGAAGCCGTAGGCGACCGATGCCTGGCCGATGGGGAGCTGCGGGGCGTACGCGTCCTTGTTGGCAGCCTCCTGGCTGCTGACGGCGATCCCGAGCGCCACCACGCCGGCGACGGTGGCGCCGACGGCGGCCAC
>NZ_JBMCZA010000055.1:3894-4485 GCF_048654705.1 Nocardioides sp. CPCC 206348 | reverse complement strand
GTGCGGGTGGCACCGGTGATCGACCTGAACAACCAGGCACCGGTCGATGCGTACGAGATCCCGTCCCGGATGAGGGAGGCAGTGCACCTGATCCATCCCGGTGACGTGTTCCCCTACGCGGCCAACACCAGTCGGCGGATGGACCTGGACCACGCCATCCCGTACTCCGAGGGCGGGCCCACCACGGTGGGGAACCTCGGACCGTTGACCAGGACCCATCACCGGATCAAGACGCATGCGGGTTGGGAGGTACGACAACCCTTCCCCGGGATCGTGATCTGGCGAGATCCCCACGGGGCGCACTACCTGGTCGATCAGACCGGAACACGGAGAGTCACCGGCACCACCGGCGACCAGACCCTCACGCCCGCAGAACTCCACTTCACCCAAAGGCTCATCAACCACCTCGCCGCCTGACACCCCGCCCGTTGGTGACCACGCGGGTCGCAGAACAGCGCTGTCATGCCGAGATGAGCTTCAGAGGTGGTTGCCCTGTTCGTCGAGTCGCACTGATCTAGCCGCTGTCGGAGCTGGACTCCCGACCACCACGGGATTCAGAGGACCGGGCGACGAATGCGACCGATTGCGGCC
>NZ_JBMCZA010000055.1:524-3884 GCF_048654705.1 Nocardioides sp. CPCC 206348 | reverse complement strand
CGAGATGAGCTTCAGAGGTGGTTGCCCTGTTCGTCGAGGCGCACTGATCTAGCCGCTGTCGGAGCTGGACGCCCGACCACCACGGGACTCAGAGGACCGGGCGACGAATGCGACCGAATGCGGCTCGCGCACCGTGCGGATAGGAAACACTGGCCGACATGGGCTCGCACCAACGATCGCGTGGCATGACCGTTGCTATCACCCTGGTCCTGTTCATGGCGAGTCTCATCACGCTCCACGCAGCCGGTTTCATCCTGTTCGACGACACGACGGGCTACGGCACGGACACCTCCGGCGTGGGCCTGCTAGTCGCCCTGCTTCTGGCTCTGGGTGCGCTCGTCACAGCCTTCGGCGACCCGATCTCCCGCCGTGTCCTGGGCGGCGCCCTGGCGGTTCTCGACGCCACAATCATCGCGATCGGGGCTTCGGACAACGGGTTCCGGTTCTTCTGGACCACCTACGAAGGCGAGCTCCTCCAGTTCGAAGTCGTGCTGGGCCTCGTCGCGCTGGTACTGCTCACACCCTCCTTCCTCCGCCCAACGGAATCACCCCACTTGGCTGCCGCCTCGACTCCGACAACCTTGAACGGGCAGAACCTCACGACTTGGTCGCGCGCCAGCCTCTACCTCTGTGCTCTCGTCGTCGCAATGTTCATCGCCTTCGGCATCGGCATCGCCCACTTCGAGGCAACCCAGTGCAGCGGACCCGACTTCGGTGGGGAGTGCGACCTCGCCGCGCTCGAAGGACTGCTGTTGGCCGCTGGCGCGTTCGTGCTCGGCGTGATCGCCATCCTCGTAATTGAGGTGAGCGGCGCCGTCAGGCGTCGAGCCGCCGCCCGAGGGCAACACCAGCGCGCCAGCTTGTAGACCGCGCAGCAAGCTCCTCGGCCCGGCGCACTGCCTCGTCGGGGCGGGAGCCGGACCATGCCGCGACCCGCTCAACGTGCCGATGGTCGGACCGACCGGCTGAGCCGCTGAACGTTGTTCACGATCGGGCAGGATGTGCGGGTGATCGATCGACGAACGCTCCGACGCATGTTCCTGTCGAGCTTCAGATCCATTGACCTGGCCTACGTTGGCGACGGATGCCAAGTCGCGCACCCGACACTCACTTGGTCAATCTCGCTGGTCGTCGACGGCAGCGGAGCGAGCGCTCCCTACCGCCTGGTCTTGGGTGCGTCACTACTTCAACTTGGAGTACTTGCTCCCCGCAATGCGGAGGACTGCTACATGTTCTTGCCGCTTGGGTATGAGCGCAGCCAGGTGAACCCAGATCTGCCATACATGCCTGATCCCGCGTTCCCGGAGTGGCCCGGCACTGATGAGGAGAGAGCCGGCGCCATCGCTCGTTGCGTAGCCGGCACGGTGCGATACGCACGAGAGGTCGACTCTGTGGACGCATTGCGCACGCGCTACTCGGGCGGCGACTACGACAGCGCGTTCATCATGCCGCCGATGCGCGAGCTCCTGGCTGATCACAGCTGAAGGCGCTCGTCCGCTGCTGCTGCGGAGCGCGCGGCCGTGCCGATGTGCGGACGGGTCTGGGAAGGAGCCTAGGTCGACGGCTGGTACCAGTTGTAGGGCCGCTCGTCGCCGGGCACCGTTAGACGGGACTTCCGCAGATTCAGTCGGTCGAGGGCAATGCAGGAGGACCGCTCGCCGGGTAGGACGCGAAAGAGATGAGCGGTCAACGGCCACTCGTTGAGGATCCAGTCGTTCACGGCTTCGACCACAACCTCGGCCAGGCCGGTGTCCTGTTGGTCTTGGCGAAGCCAGAAGGTGACCATGGCCGACGCGAGCGGTGTTTCGTCGATGAGCCGTCGATCTGCCTCTGCGGAGAATAGGTATTCGCGAAGCGGATTCAGGTACAAGCAGCCGAGCGCCTCAGTCCCCGATGGGGCGAGGAGCACAAACGTGAACGCGCGGCGGTTGTTGTGGTCGTCCTCGTGCTTCGCGACCAGTTCAAGATCGTCCGAGAACGTGAACCCTTCGACAGGCCACCGGCCATCACTGTGGACGCGGATGACTTCCGGGCTTGCCATGTACGACGCGTAGTCCAACGCAGCCGTGGCCGCGGTGAGCGGGGTCGCAATGAATCGCTCATGCTGCAGTCCCGTTGGAACCGAGGCCTTGTCGTCGAGCATCGCTTCCTTCTCGCGTTCGAAGTCAGCGGCACAGTACGCGTTTCGGCGCAGTCGCGCCGCGCGCGTTCAACGATGACGGGCGCGGACGTAACGGATCTGCGGACCACGCCGGGCTACGAGAACGAAGCGAACACGGCCATCGAAGGACCTGGCATCACCACCCGGTCTTGGCATACGCGGGGCCCACGGCGCTGATCCCGAGCGGCGGCGACGACCAACCGACAACCCTTGCGCGCCGAACGGTCCAGGGTCGCCCGGTGGAGTTCGTGCGCGGCCAGCACAGCTCGATCCAGATGCTGAGGTTCAACCTTGGTCCCGACACCTGGCTGCTGGCATCACTGGATCGAGATCGCGCGACGTCCAGCGATGACCGAACACTTGCACTGGCCGCGGTTCTCCTTGCGGAGGGCCCGCGACCAGGCGGGCCGGGCTAGCGACGCACCGAGGCGAACCGCACGACGGTGGTGCTGGCCCTGACCTTGCTGTCACCCGGGTACGACGCCACGACGGCGTACCTTCCGACCCTCAGCCTGGGCAGCCACACGGTCGCGAGGCCGGCTTCGTTGAGCCTGATCCGGGTGGTCCGGAGCACCGTGCCGTTGCTGTTCCTCAACCGCACCGTGATGACGCCGGTGGCGGCGCCGACACCGCCACCGGTCACGCGGATCCGGAGGCTGCCCGTGCGCCAGGGGGTGGGCTTGCGGTTCCAGCCGATGCTCCACACCGCAGCGACCCTGGCCACGGTGAAGGTCGTGGAACTGGTCGTCGGGTTCACGTTCGCGTCGCCGGCATAGGTGGCGACCAGCGCGTAGGTGCCGGGCTGTCGCCGCGTCAGCGCGACGGTTGCGGAGTCGTTGTCGTCGAGCGGCGCCGACGTGGACATGAGGACGGCGCCGGCCAGTGTCTTCACCTGGACCTGGACGTTCCCCGTCGGGGATCCGACCGAGGAGTTGATGAACACCGTCGCTGACCCGGTCACCAACGGCGTCGGCACCCTGGTCACCGAGATCGAGGCGGTGGAGGTCGCCTTCTCGATCGTGTAGACGAGGGTTCCCTCTGCCTCGGTGATGTCGCCGTTGCCCGGGTAGAACGCGGTGAGCTCGTAGTCGCCGGCGTAACCGGGCAGCAGGGTCACCTCGGCCGCGCCGCTGACGAGAGGCAGCGTCTCGGTGGTGAGCACGACGTCGGCACTGTTGGTGACGGTGACCTCGACGGTG
>NZ_JBMCZA010000055.1:0-440 GCF_048654705.1 Nocardioides sp. CPCC 206348 | reverse complement strand
AGAGCGACGGTGACGAGGCCGGCGATGCTCCGGCGTACGGACTTCATCGGCTTCCCTTCAATCAACGAGCATACGACTCATTCCGCCAGGGCGGTGCCGTCAGGACGTGGCGCTCGTGAAGCGCCGGCCGACCCGGGCGAGCACCTCGACGAGCTCCGCGGGCTCCTCGACGGTGAAGTCGCAGTCGAGGTTCGCGAGGACCATCACCGGCCAGTCGAGGCTGTCGGTGTTCATCGTCATCACGCAGGTGTCGCCGGTCGCCTCGACCGTTCCCCACCGGCCCATGTAGGCCTCGACGTCGGCCGCGGGTGCGGTCATCCGCACCCGGACCTGGTGGCGCTGGGGGCGGTTGCGGAGACCGTTGTTGACGAAGGCGACCGCATCGCCACCGGGCACTTCGCGGGGTGCGAACCGCTGCCCGGTCGTGGTCGGCGTACCCG
>NZ_JBMCZA010000054.1:1287-1843 GCF_048654705.1 Nocardioides sp. CPCC 206348 | reverse complement strand
GCCGAGCGGAAGTGACGCTTCAGCTCGCCCAGGATCGTCGGCACCGCGAAGACCAGCAGGTCGTCGCCGCGCTCGGGGTCAAAGCCCTGAACGGCGCGGGTCAGCGCCATGCAGGCAACCTGCTCGAGCTCTTCCAGGCTCTGGCCGCGGTTGCGGTAGCGCCCGGCCAGGGTGCGGGCAACGGGGATGTTGAGCACGATGACCTGCTCGAGCAGGGCATCACGGTCCGGACCAGAGCTGCGGGCAGCCTGCGCCAGCAGCTCGGCGGTCCGGGCCTTGCGATCCTCCGAACGGACCGGAGGGGAGTCGCCTTCGGCAGGGGTCACTCGCGAGGAGTGGCCCAGGAAGACGGACGGGATGGTGGGTACTTCCGACACAACGGACACGGATTACTCCCGGTGTTCGAGAGTGGTGTGGCGGTGGGCTTGGCCACGTCGTTACCTCTTGGGTGTCAGTACCCAACTTAGCGCCATTTCAAACGGATGACCACCGATCGGGCCATACGGACTAGTCACAAAGGACTACATCACTGGTGACCCGCGCCGCCGTAACAACA
>NZ_JBMCZA010000054.1:0-1277 GCF_048654705.1 Nocardioides sp. CPCC 206348 | reverse complement strand
GGGTGTCAGTACCCAACTTAGCGCCATTTCAAACGGATCACCACCGATCGGGCCATATGACCTAGTCACAAAGAACTACGCCACTGGTGACCCGCGCCGCCGTAACAACCGGGTCGCCCAGCGGTTGATCTCCATGTCAGGACCGCACCCAGGAGGACACCGTGGAGCAGATCAACGTGGCACTCAGCCCGTTCACTCGTCGCAGCCGCTCGCTCGCTGTCAGCCACCAGGCGCACGAACTGAGCCGTGGCCTGGAGCCCGGCGAGCACGTCCTGATCCACGACCCGGTCGCCGACGAGCACTTCAACGCCGTCGTCGCCGACATCCACTTCGACCTCGACGACACCAGCTACCGACTGACCGTCGGTGGCCGGATCACCGCCGGCGAAGCCGCCGAATGGATGGCACCCACCCTCGACGACGACAACCTGACGACCCGCGACCTCGTGGACCTGCTGGCCGAGCTTCGGCGTGGCGAGCGGGACATCTCGGCCGCCCTGGCCGACATTCGGGCCCGCTGAGGCCGCTCGTTCGTACGTTCGGGGGCCTGGTCTAGTCAATCCGGACCAGGCTCTGCACGACGTCCGCCCAGACCTGTCCCGACCCCCTGTCGGGACGGCGTCCCGGGCAGCACACTCAGGGATGTGCCCGAAGAAAAGATCATCCGCGTCTACCTCGTCGACGACCACGAAGTGGTTCGCCGGGGTGTCGCCAGCCTGCTGGCGACCGACCCGTCGATCGACGTCGTCGGCGAGTCCGGCAGCGCCACCGTCGCACTGCGCGAGATCCTCGCGCTGCGCCCCGACGTCGCCATCCTCGACGCGAACCTCGCGGACGGCACGGGCGTCGACATCTGCCGTGAGATGCGTTCGGTCGACCCGAACATCAAGGGCCTCATCCTGACCTCGTACGACGACCCGGACGCGATCTCGTCCGCGATCCTCGCCGGCGCGTCCGGCTACGTCCTCAAGCGCATCGAGGGCAACTCGCTGATCAGCGGCATCAAGCTCGTCGCCGGTGGCCACTCGCTCATCGACCCCACCGTCGCCAGCCGCGTCGTCGAGCAGATGGAGCTCCAGCGCCGGTCCCTCGACGTCATCTGCGAGCTCACGCCGCAGCAGCGCAAGATCTTCTTCCTCATCGCCGAGGGCATGACCAACCGGCAGATCGCCGAGAAGCTGTACCTGGCGGAGAAGACCGTGAAGAACCACGTCACCGGCCTGCTCTCCCGCCTCGGCCTGCAGCACCGCACCCAGGCCGCCCTGCTCGCTGTCCGG
>NZ_JBMCZA010000053.1:0-1384 GCF_048654705.1 Nocardioides sp. CPCC 206348 | reverse complement strand
TGTGTTGTCTCGGTTGAGGGTTGACGGTTCACCTTCGGCTGAGGCCTTACACATGTTCGGCTGATGCTTGACGGCTGCTCCGGTTGAGGCTTGACACTCCCGGCATGCGGGAGATGAGTGTGGCTGAACAGCGTTATCAGGCCGTGCTGGCAGTGATCAGCGACGGCGAGACGGTCAAGGACGTCGCGGCCCGGTTCGGGGTCTCACGACAGACAGTGCATGCCTGGTTGGGCAAGTACGAAGCCGGCGGGATCGAGAACCTCGGCGACGCCTCGCACCGACCCAGATCGTGCCCGCACCAGATGCCCGGAGTCGTCGAGGTCGCCATCGCCGAACTACGGCGCTCACATCCGACCTGGGGACCCAAGCGGCTGGTCTACGAACTGGGCAAGAGGGACGTGGACCCGCTGCCGTCGGTTTCCGCGGTCTACCGGGCGCTGGTGCGGTTGTCGCTGATCGACCCGGCCGCCCGACGACCGCGCGACCGCAAGTGGAAACGGTGGGAACGCGGCAAGCCCATGGAGCTGTGGCAGATGGACGTGGTCGGCGGATTCGCCCTGGCCGATGGCCGCCGGGCAAAGGCACTGACCGGGGTCGATGACCACTCTCGGTTCTGTGTCAGCGCGTTCTTGATGCTGCGCGAGTCCTCCCAGCGCGTATGCGACGGCTTGGCCCTGGCCCTGACCACCTACGGGATCCCCGAGGAGATCCTGACCGACAACGGGAAGGTGTTCACCGGTCGATTCAACCGGCCACCGGCCGAGGTGCTGTTCGACCGGATCTGTCGGGAGAACGCGATCACCCACCGGCTGACCCAGCCCCGCTCCCCCACCACCACGGGAAAGATCGAGAGGTTCCACCGCGCGTTGCGCACCGAGTTCCGCACCGACCGGACCTTCGCCAGCCTCGAGCAGGCCCAAGCCGAGCTCGACGAATGGGTCGCTGACTACAACACCAACCGGCCGCACCAGGGGCTGGACATGGCCACCCCCGCGTCGCGGTTCTTCCGCGAGCAACCCGCACCCGCCATCACGATCCGCGCGATCCAAGCGACCAGGGAATCCGGTCGTCCCGACACCGGACGCGGTGAGGGGACCTGGGTCGCGCGCCGCGCCAGCAAACTCGGCGTGGTGTGCGTGAACTGGCAACAGGTCTGCCTCGGCGTCGCCGCCGCGGGCAGCAACATCGACGTCTGGGTCACCGAAGACGTCCTGCAGTTCTACGACGGCGACCACCTGCTCCGCACCCAGGCCAGGACCACCACAGGGGAGGTGAGAGTCAAACGAGCACAAGTTCCCGGCGGCCAACGCCGCCGTAAAGTTCAGAACTGAGTGTCAACGATCAACCGACACTGATCTGTCACCCATCAACCGAAGCTGTTCAG
>NZ_JBMCZA010000052.1:0-1358 GCF_048654705.1 Nocardioides sp. CPCC 206348 | reverse complement strand
GACACTGATCTGTCACCCATCAACCGAAGCTGTTCAGGGGCACCCGTTCTTGTACGACGACGCAACCGATCCGGACTCCAGAACGTCTACATGAGTGTGATCTGGACAGCTGGAATCCTGATGTGGTCGATGGTCCTGCTGGTCGCCGCGGTGGCGATCGCAAGACGCTGACTCAGGCGCGCAGGGCGAGCGCCGCGCCGTACCCGTCGGGGACGACGACGTCGCGCAGCGACCACTCACCGACGGTCCGGCCGGGTGCGTCGTCGGTGCCGAGGTAGTCGAGGTGGGGGTCGCGGCCCAGGCCGATGCCGATGCCCTTGAGGTAGGCCTCGGTCCGTGACCAGGCACGCGTGAAGCGGACGGCGGCGCGGCCGCCGTCGAGCGTGCCGCGGGCCGCGGCTTCGATCTCCGCCGTCTCCTGCGGGTGCAGGACACCGGCGAGAGCCGTCGGGTCGTCGGGGTGGCGCTCGACGTCGACACCCACCGGCACGTCGGCCACCGCGACCAGGATCTGGCCGGGCGTGTGCGACAGCGAGAACTCGATCGCGGTGCCCTCGGCCCGCGGTCGTCCGTGCGGCTCGCCGCATCCGGGACAGGGGTGACGTCCCCACACGACCTTCTCCGGCGGGGTGTCGGTCGCGGAGCCCACGACGAGGCGAGCGGCGGCGTGCGCGATCTCGTAGGCCCGGCGCAGCTCGGCCCGGACGTACTTGGACGCCTGGTGGCGCTCGGCCTCGTCGAGCCAGCTGCGGCCGAGCTCGAGCTCGTCCTCGCCGAAGCGTGCCGTGTCGATCAGCCACACGCCCAGGCCGGCACCGGTGGCCTCACGGGGGTGCGGCTCACCCAGGAACGACGCGAGGGTCGCGGGGACGATCGCGATCGCGGAGCGATCAGGTACTGCTTCCGACGTTTCTCGGCTCATCACCACCGAGGTTAACAAGGTCTTGTTCAGACGCCCCTGGCCCGGTTCGCCTTGGCGATCGTCTCCTCGACGATCGAGTTGAGGCGGGCACCGTTCGGCCACCCGGCGTAGTGGCTCACGAACACCACGATCTCGCGCAGTGCTTCGTCGTCGAGGTCGCCCGCCGCATGTGCCGCCGGGACCTGGATGCCGAGGACGTCCGCCGCGCCCTGGCCGGCGAGCATGCCGATCAGGATCAGGCGGCGGTCACGGTCGGAGATCCCCGGGCGGGTCCAGATGTCCGCGAACAGGTGATCGGCGGTGTAGCGGAAGAAGTCCCCGTCGCCGTCGGTCATGTCGAAGCCGTAGACCTGTTCCATCTTCTCCAGGCCCTTGCGGCGGGTCTCGGGGAGGTCGTCGAACTTGCCCATCAGTTGGCTCCTTGGGTTGCGGGGGT
>NZ_JBMCZA010000051.1:0-1322 GCF_048654705.1 Nocardioides sp. CPCC 206348 | reverse complement strand
GTCGGGCTGACAGTGTTCTGGCTCAGGACATAGGAAAGGGATCTCTCAAGACATAGGAAAGATCCGCGCACCACGCTGCACCGGTGTCGAAAGCCCGACTGGTCATCACCGCCGTCATCCTCGAGCACCGCCAACAAGCCGAGGTCGCCCGCGCCTACGGCGTATCCGAGAGCTGGGTCAGCAAACTCATCGCCCGCTACCGAGCCGAAGGCGAGGCCGCCTACGAACCCCGATCACGGCGCCCCCACACCAGCCCGACCGCTACCCCGCCCAGCACCGTCGAGCTGATCATCGAGCTCCGCAACAACCTCAGCGCTACGGGCCTGGACGCCGGCCCCGACACCATCGCCTGGCACCTCACCCAGCACCACGACATCACCACCTCGGTCGCCACGATCAGCCGCTACCTGACCCGCGCCGGGCTCGTCATGCCCGAACCGAAAAAGAGACCCAAGTCGTCCTACATCCGCTTCCAAGCCCAGATGCCCAACGAGACCTGGCAGTCCGACTTCACCCACTACCCACTCACCAACACCAAGAAGTACCCCAAGGGCATCGAAATCATCACCTGGCTCGACGACTGCACCCGCTACGCCCTGCACGTGTCCGCACACCTGGCGATCACGACCCCGATCGTCAAAGCCACCTTCCGCAAAGCCGCAGGTCAACACGGCATTCCCGCATCAACACTGACCGACAACGGCATGGTCTACACCGTCCGACTGGCCGGCATCGGACGCCAAGGCGGCCGCAACGGATTCGAACAACAACTCCGCACCTGGCACGTCACCCAGAAGAACTCACGCCCCAGCCACCCCACCACCTGCGGCAAGGTAGAGCGCTTCCAGCAGACCATGAAGAAATGGCTCCGCGCCCAACCGACCCAGCCGGCCACGATCACCGAACTACAAGCCTTGATCGACGAGTTCGTCACCGAGTACAACCACCGGCGCCCGCACCGCTCGCTGCCACACCGAGCGACCCCCGCAGCGCTCTACGACACGATGCCCAAAGCACTCCCAGGCGAGAACCGTGAGTCCGACACCCACGACCGCATCCGGCACGACAAGGTCGACAAATCCGGCACCGTGACACTGCGCGTAGCCGGTCAACTACGCCACATCGGCATCGGCCGAACCCACAAGGGAACCCACGTCATCCTGATCATCCAGGACCTGGAAGTCCGTGTCGTCAACGCCATCACCGGCGAACTCCTCCGCGAGCTCACCATCGACACCAACCGCGACTACCAACCCAAAAACCAGAAAGATCCGAACCCCCAATGAGGGTTCGGATCTTTCCTATCTCTTGCGAGATCACAA
>NZ_JBMCZA010000050.1:0-2557 GCF_048654705.1 Nocardioides sp. CPCC 206348 | reverse complement strand
TGCCCGACGAGATGCTCGGCGAACGCGTCGCCGCGCTGGTGGTCGCTGTCGGGCCGGCCCTGAGCCTTCCCGACATCACGTCCCGGCTCGACGAGGCGGGCTTCCCCAAGGCGAAATGGCCCGAGTTCGTCTTCGCCGTGCCGGACCTCCCGCAGAACCGGGTGGGCAAGCTGTCCCGTCCGGACGCGGTCCGGCTGGCCTCGGAACTCGCCGCGTCGGAGTGACCTGAGTTCACCTCACGTTGCTAGCATGGCGAGCCGAGCTCGACTTGTCTGATGCGAACGGGGTCCACGATGGTGCAGACGTTGCCCGAGACCGAGGGGCCGCGATCCAAGCGTGCGGTGATCCTCGCTGCTGCGATCGACAGCTTCGGCCAGGACGGCTACGAGCACACCAAGTGGGCGAAGATCGCCGACGAGGTCGGCATCGGCCAGACCGCGCTCTACCACTACTTCGAGTCCAAGGCCCACTGCCTGCTCACCATCATGAACATGGAGCTCGGTCGTTCGCTCGAGCGCTTCCGCGAGGTCACGGCCGACGTCACGCCGGCCGACAAGGCGCTCAAGGCGGCCGTCGCGGCGGCGTACGACGTCACGGAGCGCGAGGTGCTGCAGATGCGCATCCTGCAGAGCCACATGGACCTGCTCGCCACCCCGCGGCCCTCCGAGAAGGAGGAGGCGGAGCGGCAGCGTGCGCGCGGCCTCGTGCGTGACATCGAGAACGAGTGGACCGGGCTGCTCGAGCGCGGCATGAAGGCGAAGGACTTCCCCAAGCGCGACGCCCACGCGATGGCCACCGTGCTGCTCTCGATGGTGGTCAGCGTGTGGCGCTGGTACCGCCCCGGGGGACCGATGACCCTCGACCAGGTGCGCAAGCTGATCACCGGCGCCTGCCTGCGGGTCGTCGGCCCGGACCCCTCGTAATTGAACCTAGTTCATGTCAGTATGGCTGCATGTACAACCTGATCGTCCTTGCTGCCCGACCCACTGACTGGACCCACGACCAGTTCATCGAATGGTGGCGTGGTGAGCACGCCGACGTGACCTATCCGCTGCCGGGGCTCCGACGCTGGCTGCACACCGAGCTCGTCGACGGCATCGACCCGGCGTCCTCGGGATGGGACGGCATGTCAGTGCTGAGCTTCGACTCGCGCGAGGCGCTCGACGCCGCGCTCGCGAGCGAGGAGTGGAAGGCCGCGGTCGCCCATGTGGGCACCATGCGTGGGCGCCGGATGATCTTCACCGGCGACGAGATGACCATGGTGGCCGCAGCGCAGGTTGTCTGATGGACGACTGGGCCGAGCCCGGCGCCCATGAGGTCTCCGCCGGGGTCTTCCGGATCCCGTTGAGCATGCCGGGCGACGGCCTGCGCGCGGTCAACGTCTACGCGATGGAGACCGGCGACGGGCTGGTGCTCATCGATGCCGGCTGGCGGACCCCGACCAGTCTCGACGAGCTCGAGTCGGCGCTCCGCTCCGTCGGGTACGACGCCGCGTCGGTCCGCGACGTCTATGTCACCCACATCCACCGTGACCACTACACGCTGGCCGTGGAGCTGCGCCGCCGGTTCGGCACCAGGATCGGCCTGGGCCGCGACGAAGCGCCCGGACTGCACGAGCTCCTCGAGATCGCGAGCAACGTCCCGGTTGCCTCGCTCGCCCAGCTGCGCCGGTCGGGCGACCCGGACCTGGCGGACCTGATCGAGGAGCTGACGGCTGCGGAGTGCTTCGACGCCGAGTCCTGGGAGAAGCCGGACAGCTGGCTGGATCCGGGGGAGTACGCCATCGGTGCTCGCGTGGTCGAGGCGGTGGCCACGCCCGGTCACACCAAGGGCCACCTCGTGTTCCACGATCTCGAGGCCGGCCTGTTGTTCGCGGGTGACCACCTGCTGCCGACCATCTCCCCGTCCATCGGTTTCGAGCTGGGGGAGTGGGACCTCCCGCTCGGCAGCTATCTGACCTCGCTCGAGCAGGTGCTGGCGCGGCCGGACGCCGTCCTGCTGCCGGCCCACGGAGCGCCCGGGTCGAGCGTCCATGCCCGTGCCTCCGAGCTGCTCGAGCACCACGACGTACGCCTGGCCGAGACGGTCGAGGCGCTGGACCGCCTCGGCTCGACGGCCACGGCCTCGCAGGTGGCGCAGGCCCTGACCTGGACGCGCCACCGGCGTGCGTACGCCGAGCTCGACGACTTCAACCGGATGATCGCGACCTGCGAGACGATCGCGCACCTCGACGTCCTCGTTGCGCGCGCCCGGGCCGTTGTCGCGGACGGGCCCGACGGAGCACTCTTCTCGCTCGACTGAACTCAATTCAGTTTTTCGGTCCGAAGTGGTTGCCATCACACCGTTGGCCTGCTTCACTACTGAAGTGAACTCAACTCAGTTAGTCGGAGGTTCCTCATGAAGACGGTCCGGTTCGGTATCGCAGCGGTGGTGTCCTCGCTCCTGCTGGCGGCGTGTGGCTCTGGCGGCGGCAGCAGCGACGACGCCCTCAAGATCGGCGCCTGGTACCCGCTGTCGGGTCCCGTGGCGGCCAGTGGCGTGCCGTCGGAGGCAGGCG
>NZ_JBMCZA010000049.1:0-3978 GCF_048654705.1 Nocardioides sp. CPCC 206348 | reverse complement strand
TTCTTGCATTGCTCTAACTCGCAGGTCCCGCCCCATTGACGGCGAAATCAGCGTGGCAACAGGTTGGGCTCTGGTCGGTCCAGCATTCATCCTCGCCGGGTCGGCCTCCAGCCGGCTCGCCCGACTCCCCAGAACCGGGGCGCGACGAGCCCAACTCTCAAGAGGAGTGTGGGTCAAGAAGTGAAACGCAACCTGATGGGTGGCCTCGTCGCCACCCTTGTCGCCGCCTCGGCACTTGCCGCGGCACCCCTCGCAGTTCAGTCCGCGCACGCGGACACCGTCGTCGCCGCCTCTCCCGGCAAGGACGATCCGAAGAAGCGGGCCCACCAGTCCGCGCAGGCGCTGGTCAACAGCCGTGCCCCGCAGCTCAAGGTGAGCGGCAGCGAGAAGTTCGTCGCCGAGCCCGTGGTCAGCGGCGGAGCCGGCCTGCAGTTCGCGCCGTACACGCGGACCTACGAGGGCCTCCCGGTGCGCGGCGGCGACTTCGTCGTCGTCACCAACCGTGACGGGCAGATCCTCGACACGACCGTGGCGCAGAAGCGCGCGATCGGGAACCTGGCGGTGACGCCGAAGGTGAGCGCGAAGTCGGCCACCACGTCGGCGAAGGCGACGCTCAGCAAGGCCGAGCTGCGCGGCACGCCGGAGCTCGTGGTCCACGCGCTCACGACGCCCCAGCTGGCGTGGAAGGTGACCGTCAGTGGTCTCACGACCGACGGCGACCGCTCGGTGCGCGACATCTACGTCGACGCCGTCCAGGGCGCCGTCCTCGAGGCGGACGAGCTGGTGCACTTCGCGACCGGCAGCGGCACCGGCCACCACAACGGTCCGAGCCCCTTGTCGATCGAGACCACGCAGGGCGCCTCGTCGTACTCGCTCGCCGACCCCAACACCCCGGGGCTCGACTGCCGCATCGACAACAACGCCACCACCACCGTCCCGGTGCTCTCGGGCCCGGACAACGTCTGGGGTGACGGCACCGGCCTGAGCAAGGAGACCGGCTGCGTCGACGCCCTGTACTCCCTGCAGACGCAGGAGAAGATGCTCAGCCAGTGGCTCGGCCGCGAAGGCTTCAAGGCCAATGGCGACGGCTGGCAGACCCGGGTCGGCAAGGACGAGATCAACGCGTTCTACTGCCCGCCGGGCCTGAGCGAGCCGGGCTACTGCAACGGCACCGAGTGGGTCCGCATCGGCCACAACCAGGCCAACACCGAGTGGCTGACGAACCTCGACGTGATGGCGCACGAGTACGGCCACGGCATCGACCAGAACACGCCGGGCGGCCACTCCGGCGGCCAGACCAGCGAGTTCGTCGGTGACGTCTTCGGGGCACTGACCGAGCACTACGCCAACCAGTCCAGCACCTACGACGAGCCGGACTACCTGATCGGCGAAGAGGTCGACCTGGTCGGCGACGGCGAGATCCGCAACATGTACAACCCCTCGGCCAAGGGCGACCCGAACTGCTACTCCAGCTCGATCCCGAACACCGAGGTGCACTCGGCCGCCGGGCCCGGCAACCACTGGTTCTACCTCCTCGCCGAGGGCACGAACCCGGTCGGCAAGCCCTCCAGCACGACCTGCAACAACGGAGGAACGCTGACCGGCATCGGCATCCAGAAGGCCGGCAAGATCTTCTACAACGCGATGCTGATGAAGACCACCAGCTCGAACTACCTGAAGTACCGCACCTGGACTCTCACCGCCGCGAAGAACCTCTACCCGGGTTCGTGCGTGGAGTTCAACGCGGTCAAGGCGGCATGGAACGCCGTCTCCGTCCCGGCGCAGACCGCTGACCCGACCTGCACCACGGCCGGCAACACGGTCACCGTCACCAACCCGGGCAACCGCACCGGCACCGTCGGCACGGCCACCTCGTTGCAGCTGACCGGATCGTCCTCGGGCGCCGGCCAGACCCTGACCTGGTCGGCCACCGGCCTGCCGGCGGGGCTCTCGATCAACGCCAGCACCGGCTTGATCTCGGGTACGCCGACGACGGCCAGCACGTCCAACGTCACCGCCACTGCGACGGACACCACCGGGGCAACGGGCTCGACGAGCTTCACGTGGACCATCAGTGGCGGCGGCACGCCGTCCGGCAACCTGTTGAAGAACCCCGGGTTCGAGTCGGGATTCGTTGACTGGACCGGCACCAGTGGGCCGATCACCAACAACACCGGTCGTCCCGCACGCACCGGCACCTGGAAGATGTGGCTCGGCGGCAACGGCTCCACGTCGACGGAGAACGAGAACCAGTCGGTCACGATCCCCGCGACGGCAACCTCGGCGACGCTGACCTTCTGGGTCAGGATCGACACGGCGGAGACGACGGGCACGACGGCCTACGACACCGCGAAGGTGCAGATCGTCAACGGTACGACGACCAGCACCCTGGCGACGTACTCCAACCTCAACAAGTCGACCAGCTACGTCCAGAAGACGTTCGACCTGTCGGCGTACAAGGGCAAGACCGTCACCTTGAAATTCCTGATGAACGAGGACTCGTCGCTCCAGACGAGCTTCGTCATCGACGACACGGCGATCAGCGTCGGCTAGTCGGACACATCACGAGGCGGGCGGTCACCGGGACACCGGTGGCCGCCCGCCTTGCGCGCAGTGCATGGTGAGGCCCGTCACAGCCTGCTAGTCTCCGCGCACCTCGGGCGCGCATCAGGGCCTGCCCCTGGACGAAAGGGAATGCCGATGCGAATGATCTTCAGGTCCTTGGCCGTAGGAGCAGCCTCAGTGGTTGTCCTGGCAGGGACGACGGTCACGGCCGACGCCACTGCGTGGAGCAACTCGATCAGCTGGGGTAGCCACCTGCGATCCGAGATCATCTTCGACAACTCGGGAAGCGAGACCCTGTACGTCCGGGACGCCTACGTCGACAGCTACGGCGCGTATGGCCAGTGGTGGGCACCGGCCAAGAGCGGCACGTGCAACGACACCAACGGCGGCGGTTCGACGTCAACGGTCTGCGGGTCGTTGAACATCGCGGAGGGCGCCGACTTCGACGCCAACCTGTGTTCCAAGGACTACGACGGCAGCACTCTCCGTGACTCCATCTGCACGGGACGCTTCGAGTTCGGCAACGGCTAGGGTCGGACAACGACGCAGTCCTGCTTCTCCACGGTGCTGCGGCGGGTTCCGACGGAACCACGCCGCAGCACCGTGTCAGTGTCCACACGATTTCATTGAAGGATGTGCATGCGCTCAAGCACGATCGCGGGGTGCTGCGCCGTTGCGGCGATGCTGGTGTCCGGTTGCGGGGGCTCCGACGGCGGTGGCAAGCCACCGTTCCGAACGCCGGACCTGGGCGATGTCGCGGTGGTCACCGCTGACGTCCAGCTCCCGTTCGACCGGTACGAACTCTCGTCGGCGGACAGGGTCCGCATCCAAGCCGGTCATGCACGCCTGATCGAGGACTGCCTCCACGATCGCGGCTTCGACGTCCGGATGTTCGGTGACTACCTGCGTCCACCGGGAATCGTGCCCTGGGGAGGCCCGGTCGGAACGATGACCAGGGACCACGCATCGCGTCTCGGCTACCAGGCCGGTCCCGAGGATCCCTTCAAGCTGGGCGCCGGCATCTACACGAGGACGCTGGACAACATCACCCTCGACCCCCAGATGGACCCGACCCTGCGGAGCGATCCTCAGTTCCAGAGCGCCCTCCACGGTGCGGTGGAGGACGAGGCCCCGCTGCCGGAGGGCGTCGAGCTGCCGACGCTTTCCCCCGGGGTCGAACCCTTCGAACAAGGCTGCTTCGAGGTCGTGGACAAGCAGCTGGACGCTCCGCTGCCCGACACCCTCGGCTTGTCGGGCGACGTCATCGATCTCGCCGTGGTGCATCCGGACGTGGCCGAACGCATGGAGGCGTGGACTGCCTGCATGGAGGTTCGGGGTCACCAGTACAAGACGGTGGTCGATCCCATCCGCCAGTACAACTTCGAGGAGGTGTCGGCCGCGCAGACGCGGACG
>NZ_JBMCZA010000048.1:0-1998 GCF_048654705.1 Nocardioides sp. CPCC 206348 | reverse complement strand
GACGCAGTTCCCCACGATGGTCGGATATGCCTTCAACCGCAGAAAGTGATTCGCGTTACGTCCCGGCGGGAGATTTTTTTACCCACCTCCCACCCCGCGGGACACGGATGACCGTCGGCCCACCCAGGCGCGCACCGCCAGCAGCACGAAACGCGGGGCCCGGCCTTTCGGCCAGGCCCCGCGTCGCGGTGGAGCCGTCGAGCTCAGACGGTCACTTCTTGAGGTTGAAGTCGGCCGTCGGGGTGGAGTAGAAGCTCGGGTCGCTCACGCGCACCCGGTAGGAACCGGCGGGAAGCGCGGCGCCGCCGCTCGTCTGAGCAGCCTTCGTGGACAGGTTGTAGATGTACTGCAGGTCCGTGCTCGACCAACGCATCGCGAGACCGTTGGTCGCCGGAGCGGTGACAGCCGCCTCGGTGACGCTGCCATCAGGGTCCGGCGTCGAGATCTTCGCGAGCGACACCGTCGGGGTCAGGCCCGACACGTTGGCCCCGTCGCACCCGGTGACGCGGATCTTGACCGGGATGGTGGAACCGATCTTGAAGTCGCTCCGCGCGCCGACGGTGTTGATGGGCTGCAGGATCGCACTGGGCGTGACCTTGGTGGCGAACTCGACCGAGTCCGAGCCGGAACCGAAGTCGTCGTCGGTGACCGTGACGGTCGCGTCGAAGGTCCCGTTGCTGGCGTAGGTGTGCGCAACGGCGGTCAGCGGGGACGCAGCCGGGTCGATCGAGTCGCTCGTGCCGTCGCCCCAGGTGATGACCGCGTTGTGCGTGTCCGCGGCGCCCGGGTCGGTGAAGGTCGCGCCCAGCGAAACGGTGCAGGCGGCCGTTGCCAGGGCCGACGCCTCGACGGTCGGCGCGACGTTCGAGGCCCCGAAGGCGAAGGTCTGCGACGCGGTTGCGTGCTCGTTGTCGTCGGCGGTGACGGTGACGGTGCCTGCGACGTCGTCGTCGGTCGCGAGCGACCAGTCGAAGGTGCCGTCGCCGTTGTCGGTGAACGTGCCCGGCGTGCCCACGGGCACGGTCAGGGTGAGGCTGTCGTTGCCGTCGGCGTCGCTGAAGGAACCGGTCGTCGCGAGCGTGTCGCCCTCGTTGCCACTGGCGTCGGGAGCCTGCGTCTCGACGGCCGGGGCGTAGGTGTTGGCGTCGCAGGCGTCGCCGAGTGCGTCGTCGTCGAGGTCGGACTGGTCAGCGTTGGAGACCTCGGGGCAGTTGTCGTCGGCGTCATCGATGCCGTCGTCGTCGCCGTCGAGGTCCACGTCGTCCGCCGGGACCACGATGACGGTGAAGGTCATGCCCTCGACGTCGAAGTCGTCGCTCCCGATGCCCTGGAAGCCACCCACGACCCGCTCGAACGTGAAGCTGATGGTGGTCTGCCCCAGGGCAGTGGGCGTGAACGTGAACGGGGCGCCACCACAGCTCTCGATCACGAAGGGATCCGGCAGGCCGCCCTGGAAGGTGACACCCGAGGACGAGGAGGCAACGGCGAGGTCCAGCTGGGATCCCCCGACACCAGAGATGTTGCAGCCGTTCTTGTCATCGTCGTTCGTGGTGTCGTACTTCATCTGGACCGTTGCCGACGCGCCCTGGACCACGGTCAGTTCCTTGACCCCGGCGTCGGTGACGAAGAAGTCCGTGTTGGTCGCGGTGACGTCGTCCGCCACCGCCGTACTGGCCAGCCCGGCCGTGACGAGCAGTGCGCCCGCGGCGCCGAGCGCGAGCGTCTTCCTGGTGGATCCCACTGAATCTGTCCCCCTGTGCAGGTGCCGCCCGAGAAACAGCCACGTGATGGTGCGGCGAGCGCCGCGTCACCAGCCCCAACCGACGAGTGCAGGCGGGGTTACGACGCGTCCGGACAAGACTTGTGATTCGGGACCAAAGGCCCAGAACCCGCTAGAAATCAGGGAAATCGGACTATCGGATCCGATGGATCGAGGCTTCCGCGTGTGGCTCAGATCTCACTCTGCACGCCGGCGAGGAGCTGCCGCGCCATGACGAT
>NZ_JBMCZA010000047.1:41227-45037 GCF_048654705.1 Nocardioides sp. CPCC 206348 | reverse complement strand
GACAAGCCGTCTGACCTGCAGAAACACCGATTGTCGACAAAGCGACAAGGCGACAAACCGATATATCGGTAGGTCTACTTGTCCTTCTTCGCAGCGCGCTTCTCGGCCGCCTTGGCCGCACGCTTGGCGGCCCGTTCCTTGAGCTCGGCGGCGTCCATCTCGAGGGCCTTCTCCGGCGTCGGCGCGGAGCCACCGAAGCGGGCGGGGGTCCACCAGGAGCCGGGGGCCTTCTCGTCCTCGGGGTACTCCGCGATGACCTCGTCGAGCATCTTCTGCATCGCCGCGCGCAGTGCGGCGGTCTCGGCGGCGAGGTCCTCGCCGGTCGGGTACATCGGCTCGCCGACCTTGACCGCGATCGTCTTGCGCTTGCGGGAGAAGTCCTTCTCGTGGTCCTTGGTCATCAGCCGGTGGGCGCCCCACACGATCATCGGGATCAGGGGGACGCCGGTCTCGGCGGCGATCTTGACCGCCCCGACCTTGAGCTCCTTGATCTCGAAGGAACGCGAGATGGTGGCCTCGGGGTAGATGCCCACGACCTCCCCGGCCTCCAGGTAGGCCTTCGCATCGAGCATCGACTGTGCGCCCGACGAGCGGTCCACGGTGATGTGGTGGAAGGAACGCAGCAGGTGGCCCACCCCGGGGGTGTCCATCATCTCCTTCTTGATCATGAACCGGACCAGCCGCTTGGACGGGTTGGCGCCGAGGCCGCCGTAGATGAAGTCGACGTACCCGGTGTGGTTGATCGCCAGCAGCGCCCCGCCGGTCCTCGGCACGTTCTCCGTGCCGGACAGCTGGAACTTCTGGCCGAGGGCCTTGAAGAGGACCTTGGCCGTGATGATGACGGGCGGGTACGTGATGTCGCGCATACCCCCCAGTGTGTCAGCGTCGTGTGGCGAGGAATTCCGCGATCCGGCCAATGGCCTCTTCGAGCACGTCGACGTCGGGGAGCGTGACGAGGCGGAAGTGGTCGGGGGCGGGCCAGTTGAAGCCGGAGCCGTGGGTGACCAGGATCTTCTTCGAGCGCAACAGGTCGATCACGAACTGCTCGTCGTCGTCGATGGCGTAGACCTCGGGGTCCAGGCGGGGGAAGCAGTAGAGCGCGCCGCGCGGGCGGACCGAGGAGACGCCGGGGATCTCGTTCAGGAGCCGGTCGGCGAGCATCGACTGCTCGTAGAAGCGGCCTCCGGGCACGATCAGCTCGTTGATCGACTGGTAGCCGCCCAGGGCGGTCTGGATCGCGTGCTGGGCGGGCACGTTGGCGCACATCCGCATGTTCGCGATCAGGGTGAGGCCCTCGAGGAACTCCTCGGCGATCTCCTTGGGGCCCGAGATCATCACCCAGCCGGCGCGGTACCCACAGACGCGATAGGCCTTCGAGAGGCCGCTGAAGGTCAGGCACAGCACGTCGGAACCGGCTGCTGCGGCCGCGTGGTGGTGCACCGCGTCGTCGAACAGGATCTTCTCGTAGATCTCGTCGGCGAAGACCACGAGGTCGTG
This sequence comes from Nocardioides sp. CPCC 206348, assembly GCF_048654705.1. Classification (NCBI taxonomy): domain Bacteria; kingdom Bacillati; phylum Actinomycetota; class Actinomycetes; order Propionibacteriales; family Nocardioidaceae; genus Nocardioides; species Nocardioides sp. CPCC 206348. The sequence goes on along the minus strand of NZ_JBMCZA010000047.1, from coordinate 43,540 downwards.
GCGTCGCGCGATGTCGACGAGCTTGGCGACCATGTCCTTGCTGTAGACGGCACCCGTGGGGTTGTTGGGGTTGATGATGACCAGCGCGTGCGTGTTCTCGGTGATCTTCGACTCGATGTCGGCGAGGTCCGGCATCCAGTCGTTGTCCTCGTCGCACTTGTAGTGCACGGGCTTGCCACCGGACAGCGACACCGCGCCGGTCCACAGCGGGTAGTCGGGCGCCGGCACCAGGATCTCGTTGCCGTCGTCGATGAACGCCTGGAGCACCATCGAGATCAGCTCGGAGACGCCGTTGCCGATGAAGACGTCCTCGACGTCGGTGTCCTTGAGCCCGCGGGACTGGTAGTACTGCGCGACCGCGGTGCGGGCGGAGTAGATGCCGCGCGAGTCGCTGTAGCCCTGCGCCTCGGGCAGGTGGTGGATCACGTCGGCGAGGATCGCCTCCGGAGCCTCGAACCCGAACGGTGCCGGGTTGCCGATGTTGAGCTTCAGGATCCGGTGGCCCTCGGCCTCGAGGCGCTGGGCCTCGACGAGGATGGGTCCCCGGACGTCGTACCGGACATTGCGAAGCTTCTGGCTCTGGCGGATCTTGCGCACACGGCATTCTCGCAGGTCCGCGCCAGCGGATTTCGGGACTACCATCGACAGCACCCCGCCAAGGAGAGCGCGATGGCGCGTACGACGGTTCCGCTGACCCTCGACCTGCTCGAGGCCCTCGACGCGCCCTGCCACTCCTGCCTGTTCTGGGAGCGCGAACCGGTGCACCGCGACGCGATCCCCGAGCCCGAGTGGGCGCGCGAGAAGGAGACCTGGATCTCCGAGGTGCTGCGGGAGTGGGGCTCCTGCGGTCGGGTGGCCCTGGTCGACGGCGAGCCGGTCGGCTACCTGACCTACGCCCCGCCCGCGTTCGTGCCGGGATCCGCCGCGTTCCCCACCGCCCCCGTCTCGGCCGATGCCGTGCTGCTGACGACGGCCTGGGTGCGTCCGGAGTTCACCGGAGCCGGCCTGGGACGCCTCCTGGTGCAGGGCATGGCCCGCGACCTGGTCGGCCGCGACGACATCCGCGCCGTGGAGGCGTTCGCCAGCACCGGTGTGGCCGTTCCGGGCGCCCGGAAGAGCCCGACCTGCGTCGTACCGGCGGAATTCCTGGCCCGGGTGGGCTTCAAGACGCACCGGGCGCACCCGCGGACGCCGCGGATGCGGATGGAGATGCGCTCGCTCATCACCTGGCGGGGCGAGGTGGAGGCTGCGTGGGAGCGGATCGTGGGCGTCGTACGACGGCCGAAGCCGGCGCCGACGCCTGTTTCACGGGAAACAGGAAGCCCCCGGGGTTGAGTCCCCGGGGGCGTCTGCGTGGTTTCGAGGCTCGGCCGCGGGCGGCCTCGCACCTCAACCAGCGGTCGTGCTCAGGCGTCGATGAACTCCGAGAGCTCCTTGAGGATCGCGGCCTTCGGGCGGGCGCCGACGATCGTCTTCACGACCTCGCCACCCTGGTAGACGTTGATCGTCGGGATGCCGGTGACGCGGTACGAGGCCGGGGTGACCGGGTTCTCGTCGACGTTCAGCTTGTAGAACGTGATCTTGTCACCGTGGGCACCGGCGATCTCGTCGAGGATCGGGGCGACCTGGCGGCACGGACCGCACCATTCGGCCCAGAAGTCCACGAGGACAGGCTTGTCGGACTTGAGGACCTGAGCGTCGAACTCGGCGTCGGTCACTGCGGAGATGTTGTCGGCCACGAGGGCTCCTTCAGGGGTATTTTGAATCTTGAACGAAACGTCTGGTCGTAGAACCTACGCGTTTGCGGGGGTATTCCCTGCGGTCGCTGCGGCGTGGTCGAGGAAGCCGATGTAGCGCTCCGCGTCGAGGGCGGCGGCACAGCCGGTGCCGGCGGCGGTGATGGCCTGGCGGTAGACGTGGTCGACCAGGTCGCCGGCGGCGAACACGCCGTCGATGTTGGTCGCGGTCGAGCCGGGCTTGACCAGCACGTAGCCGTTGTCGTCGAGGTCGACCTGGCCGACCAGGAGCTCGGAGCGGGGCTCGTGGCCGATCGCGATGAACAGGCCGGTCGCGGGCAGCTCGCTGAGCTCGCCGGTGACGGTGTCCTTCAGGGTCAGCGACTCCAGGGACTCCTCACCGTTGATGGTCTCGACGGCGGAGTTCCAGATGATCTCGAGCTTCGGGTCAGCGAAGGCCCGCTCCTGCATGATCTTCGAGGCGCGCAGCTCGTCGCGGCGCACGATCAGCGACACCTTGGAGCCGAAGCGGGTCAGGAACGTGGCCTCCTCGACGGCGGAGTCACCACCACCGACG
>NZ_JBMCZA010000047.1:40603-41211 GCF_048654705.1 Nocardioides sp. CPCC 206348 | reverse complement strand
GACAGCTTCTCCTCGTTCGGGAGGTCGAGGTGGCGGTAGCCGGAGCCGGTCGAGAGGATCACCGAGCGGGCGGTGTAGGTGGCGTCGGCGGTCTTGACGACCTTGATGTCACCGGTGAGGTCGACCTCGACGACGTCGTCGGCGATCAGCTTGGCGCCGAACCGCTCGGCCTGGGCGCGCATCTCGTCCATCAGGGCCGGGCCCTGGATGCCGTCGCGGAAACCGGGGAAGTTCTCGACCTCGGTGGTGTTCATCAGCGCACCGCCAGCGGTCACGGAGCCCTCGAACACCAGGGGCGCGAGCTGGGCGCGGGCGGCGTAGATCGCCGCGGTGTAGCCGGAGGGACCGGACCCGATGACGATGACGTTGCGGGTCTCGGACGTGGCGGCGGTGGACATGGAACTCCCCGATGGGTCGACAGTGGGCTCGACGGAACAACCCGATGGTAGGCGGCCCTGTTCCCCGTGTGACGAGGGAGTCAGCCCGTGGCCGCCAGCGTGGTCGAGTGCAGCACGTCGCCGGTACCGCAGGCCAGCACCTCGGCCTCCTGGGTCTGGCCCACGGGTTCGCGGAAGGCAGCGACGGCCGACTTGCCGTCGTACACGATG
>NZ_JBMCZA010000047.1:39645-40593 GCF_048654705.1 Nocardioides sp. CPCC 206348 | reverse complement strand
AGCGTGGTCGAGTGCAGCACGTCGCCGGTACCGCAGGCGAGCACCTCGGCCTCCTGGGTCGAGCCGACGGTGTCCCGGAACGCGACCACGGCGGGTTTGCCGTCGTACTCCACACCGACGAGGTAGCCGAGGCCGAAGTCGGCCGGCTCGCACATGAAGTCCTTCGGTGCCGTGAGCGTCGCGCCGTCGTACTCGGCGGCTGCCGGGTGCGGCAGCGTGATGTGCTGGAGCGCGACGAGGTCCTCGCGCAGCGAGTCCGCGCGCACCTCGCGCAGTGGCTCGTCCGTCACGATGCGCCGGGGCTCGACCGGGAGCGACGACGGCTGTGAGGGCGCGGCCTCCTGGCCTGCCGTGGAGGGGACGACGGCCTTGTCGTCCCCGGACGCCGGCGACTCGGCCAGGCCGGAATCACCGCCGGCGTCGCTGCGGGCGGGGTCGTCGTCGGACATCTGGTCGGCCGCGGTCATGGCGTCGTCGGAGCCCCCGCGGTCGGTGACGATGCCGGCGCCGACCGCACCGGCCACGACCACCGCGGCAGCGGCGAGCAGGTAGCGGGCGCGGACGCGCCGGTGCCGGGCGAACGGGTCCAGGGGGAGGATCCGGTGGTCCTCGGGGTGCGAGATCTCGGGGGTGACGGGGCGGTCGGCGGCCAGGGACGTGATCACGGCGTCCAGTCGTGCGACGACCTCCTCGGGCATCGGCTCCGGACCGCCGGCCTCGGCGAGCGCGCGTCGTACGGCGGCGTCCTGGGCAGGCGTCAACGGCGCACCGGTGTCCTCGGCGTCGTCGGCACCATCTGTGGCGCTCGGGTCGATCGGGTCGATCGGGTCAGTCATCAGGTCCCCTGGCATTCGGACCCCGGCCGGGTGCGGTCGGAGTCAGTCGGTTGTCGGCGCGCCGGCCGGGGGAGGCCCACGCGTCGCCAAGGGTCCGACGTGCGGGTCCGCC
>NZ_JBMCZA010000047.1:37933-39548 GCF_048654705.1 Nocardioides sp. CPCC 206348 | reverse complement strand
AGGATCCGGGCGACCTCGGCGACGGGGTAGCCCTCCATGTCGACCAGCACCACGGCCGCACGCTGCTCCACCGGCAGGGTGGCCAGGGCGGCGCGGACCCGGTCGCGGCGTTCGCGCGCGACGCTGGACTCGGCCGGGTCGATGCTGTCGCCGACGGTGGTGCGGGCACTGCTCGCGTGCTCGTCCAGGTCCTCGGGCAGGGGTTCTGCCCGTCGTACCTTGGCCGAGCGGAGCCGGTCGAGGCAGGCGTTGACGACGATCCGGTGCAGCCAGGTGGTGACCTGGGCGTCACCACGGTAGGAGGACGCCCGCCGGAACGCCGCGATCACGCCCTCCTGGAGCCCGTCGGCCGCGGTCTCGGGGTCGCTGCAGGTGCGCAGGGCGACGGCCCAGAGGCGGTCGCGGTGGCGGGCGAAGAGGATGCCGAAGGCGTCGGGGTCACCGGCGATGTGGGCGGCGAGGAGGTCGGAGTCGGGCAGCTCGCGGGGCTCACTCTCCACGGATCACCACCTCAGAGATCTCGGCCCGGAAGTCTCCATCGACCTCGGGCAATGCCGTCAACCAGAGGACAAGGTAGCGGCCGGTGACCGGAGCAGCCGCCGCGCCCTCAGCCGGCGGAGCAAGGGTCAGCCGACCCGAGCCGGTGGCGGTGGCGACGGGCTTGCCCGTCGGCGCGGCCTCGGGAGGAGTGTCGAAGGAGTAGAGCTCGACGGTCGCGGTGCCCTGGGCGAGGCGGAGGTTGACGCTGCGCACGTCGCGCTTGCGGCCCAGGTCGAGGACCAGGCCGACCCCGGTCTTCAGTCCCAGGGGCGGGCCGAACTGGTCCTTGTAGGTGGAGGTGTTCCAGCTCGTCGCGTTGTCGCCGTCGAAGAGGTTCGGCAACCCGTCGGGGTTCTCGCCGTCCTCGCCGAGCGGGTCGAAGTCGGTGGCGCGCACTCCCGTGATCACGGGCGCCTGGGTGGCCGCGCTGGTGGTCGGCTCGGTCGGATCGGGGTCCGGGTCGCCGCCCAGCGCCGTGCGGCCGCGCCCGAGGTTGAACGCGATCGCGACCGCCACCAGGAGGATCACGGCGATCGCCACCGCCATGGCCAGGCGCAGCCAGTTGCGGCCGGGCACGGCCTCCGCCTCCGTGGTGTCGTCGGCGTCCGTCGCCGGGGCACCACTCGGGTCCCACGGCCAGTAGCCGTGCGGGCGCACGCCGTCCTCGCCGGGATCGCCGGGGTGCGGATCCAGGGGTACGGCGTCGGGTCGCGGGCGTCGTACGGCGGGACCGTCGGGGGAGTCGGGCACGAAGAGGGGGCGCTCGGGCGGGTCCTCGAACGGCGGTGGGGGCGGCGGTGGCGTGCTGCGGGTGCGCAGCCACTGGACCTCGTCGTCGTCGTCACCACCGAAGAGCGGGATGCCGGCCTCGGTGGGAAGCTCGGAGACGAGCGGAATGGGCGGCTCGTCGGGCTCGTCGGGCTCGGGCGTCGGACGTGCGTCGACGCTCTCCTGGGTCCGCTCGTCGACCTCGATCACGACGGGCGCGGGCTCGGGCTCCTCCCGTTCCGGCGGAACCACCGGCAGGTCGTCCTGGGAGGCGTCGTGCGGCAGCGGGTCGAGGACCGCAGGCAGC
>NZ_JBMCZA010000047.1:36585-37899 GCF_048654705.1 Nocardioides sp. CPCC 206348 | reverse complement strand
GCCAGCGCGTCCGGCATCCCCGCCGGGTCCCCGACGAACTCCAGGAGCTCGGCCGCGATGCCCTGGGCCGTGGTGACGTCCGGATGGTCCGAGCCGAGCCGGCGCCGGCGGCCGTGGTCCTGGTTGCAGTCGAACTCGCGCCAGAGCAGGTCGAGCGGCTTCGGGACGCCGGCGCGGACCTGGCGCGGGCTGAGGAAGGCGTCGTTCTCGCGGGGCGCGGCCGGGACGATCGAGCCCGAGGGTCCGGGCCAGGTACCGGTCAGTGCGCAGTAGAGCAGTCCGCCGAGGTCCTCGAGGTCGCCGCGGACCTCGCCGGGGGGCAGGCCGTGCAGCGCAGCATCGACGCACATGCCGATGATGCGCACCGAGCCGTAGCGGTCGATCAGGATGTTCTCGGGGTTCAGCCGGCCGTGGGTGACGCCTGCGGCATGGGCGCGGGCGATGGCGGACGCCACGTCGGCGACCAGCCAGGCGGCCCGTCGTGGACCGAGCGGGCCGGCGTTGGTGACCAGGATGTCGAGGGAGATCCCGGTGCCCCACTCGTTGACGACGAAGGAGCGGCCGTCCTCGCTCTCGGCGTCCAGCACGCGCAGGATCCGCGGGTCGAGCACGGAGGCCGACGTACGGGCAGCGTCGAAGAGGCCGGGCGCCCGCGGGTCGTCCTCAGCGATGACGTGCAGGGCGACGAAGCGTTCGAGGACGGCGTCGCGCGCGCGCCAGAACCGGCCGCCACCGGTCTCGCTCAACAGGTCGATCAACCGGTACCGGCCAGCGAGCACATCCCCCGACCGCGTCGACGTCGCCACCCAGTCCCCCTCCGATCTCCTCGGATCCTTTGCCATCCTAGGAGACCCCCGAGATCACGGGGGTCACCTGCGTCGAACGCGTGCCGTGACCGTCGAGACGACCGAGGTCACCTCGTCCAGGCGGAGCAGCTGGGCCGCCGCGAGGAAGGCTCCACCGGCACCGGCGCTCACGATCGCGGCCTCCAGCACCGACCAGGTCCAGTGCGGGCGGCTCACGAATTCGGCGATCGTGTCGGTGACCACGAGGTCGAGGAAGAGGCCGACGCCGAGCACGACTGCGGCGGCCACGAGCAGGCGCACCACGAACCCGACCCACTCCCCGATCCGCCGGGGCGCGGGCTCCTCGCCCGAGCGGAGCAACCGCAGCAGCACGATCGTCGAGAGGGTGGCGCCGACGGTGTAGGCGCCGGTGTAGGCGACGACCAGCATCGGCGCGGTGTGGTCCTCGTCGACCCGGCTGACCAGCAGGGTGGCCAGGCCGATGTTGGTCGCGGCGATCGCGCACTGG
>NZ_JBMCZA010000047.1:13370-36575 GCF_048654705.1 Nocardioides sp. CPCC 206348 | reverse complement strand
GACCAGCATCGGCGCGGTGTGGTCCTCGTCGACCCGGCCCACCAGCAGCGTGGCCAGGCCGATGTTGGTCGCGGCGATCACGCACTGCACGAAGAAGACGGCGCGGTTGCGCTCCAGCGCGTAGAACCCGCGCAGCACCAGGTAGTGCACCGTGAACGCGACGACGCCGAGCCCGAACAGCACCATCGACGGCTCGAACCGGCCGGCCTTCCCGGCGGTCGCACCGTGTCCCCACAGGACGGTCGCCAACGGGAGCGCCAGGGCCGGCAGCAGGGCCGCAAACGGTACGACGACGACGAGCGCCGTGCGCAGCGTGCTGCCGAGCGTGGCACCCAGCGCGGCGAGGTCGCCGCGCGCGGCGGAGGCCGAGAGCCGGGGCAGGATGGCGGTGGCCAGCGAGACGGTGATGACCGAGTGCGGCACCATCACCGCGAGCATCACGCTGGAGTAGATGGTGATGCCGGTGCCTTCGGCCGAGGAGGCGGTACCGCCGGACGCGAGGCGCACCACGACGACGTACGCGATCTGGTTGACGACCACGAACAGGACGGTCCACACGCCGAGCTTGAAGGTCTGGCCCAGGCCCACGCCGCGGAAGTCGAAGCGGGGTCGGTAGCGCACGCCGGCGGCGCGCAGGTACGGGACCAGGATCAGCAGCTGGGCGGCGATGCCGAGGGTGGAGCCGATGCCGAGCAGCAGCTCCTGGTTCGCGCTGAACGCCCCCTGCTGCTCGGAGCTCGTCGCCGCGCCGAACACGACGAGGTAGGTCACCAGCACCGCGATCGAGATGATGTTGTTGGCGATCGGCGCCCACATCATCGGTCCGAACTTGCCGCGGCTGTTGAGGATCTGCCCGATCAGCGCGAACATCCCGTAGAAGAAGACCTGCGGCAGGCAGAAGCGGGCGAAGTCGATCGCGGACTGGCGTTGGTCGGCGAGCTCCGGCGTACTGAACTTGTTGCTCAGCATCACCTCCATGACCCACGGTGCCGCCACGACCAGCAGCACGGTCACGGTGGCGAGGAAGCAGATCGCGAGCGTCATCACCCGGTCGACGTACGCGGCTCCGCCGTCGGTGTCGTTCTTCATCGCGCGCACGAGCTGCGGCACGAGGACCGCGTTGAAGACCCCGCCCGCGATCAGGATGTAGAGCATGTTCGGGACGGTGTTGGCGATGGTGAAGATGTCCGCGTGCAGAGAGATGCCCAGCGCGGCGGCCAGCAGGGTGGACCGGATGAAGCCGCTGAACCGCGACACGACCGTCCCGGCCGCCATCACGGCGGTGTTGGCGAGGATCCGCTTCTGCTCGGTGGAGCCGGTGCCGGCGGAGGTCTCGCTCACGGTGTCGCCTCGACGGCCTCGGCGTCCTGCTCGCTGCGCCTCCGGAACCGGCGGGCCAGGCGGATCCCGATCGCCAGGAACAGGATCGCGGCGCCGGTGCCCATGATGATCCAGATGACGACGCCGACCTGGCCCGAACGCAGCGGCAGCGCGTCGTCCGCGCCGATCGCGGCGCCGTCGGGGTCGGTCAGGCGCAGGGTGACGTTGTGGACGCCGGTGCGGGTCATGTCGGCGGTGATCGGGACCGACGTACGACTCCTCGCGGCGAGGCGGACCGGGTTGGCGACGCCGATCCTGGCGCCGTCGTCGGTGCGGGCATCGACGTTGACGGTGACGGGGTAGGGCAGTGCGTTGCGCACCGAGACGCTGAAGCCGCCGGACGTGCCGGACAGGGTCACGCCGTTCGGGGCGTCGATGGTGACCTGGCCGAGCTGCTCCTCGATCCACTGCCGCGTGCGGGTCAGGCGTACGGCGGCGTCGCGGTCCCCGCGCAGGGCGTACGACGTCCCGGCGATCGCCTCCGCGATCAGCTCGTCGCCGATGTCGTAGTCGTCGCCGAGGATCGCCTGGAGCGAGCGCGCGGCCCGGACCAGCTGGCCGGCCTCGACGAGGACGCTGGAACTGAGCTCCGCCTTGGCCTGGGACTTCGGATAGGTCAGCGTGCTGGCGTCGATCTGCCGCTCGTCGGTGCCGGTGCCCTCGGTCGGCTGCGCCGTGGCGACGACCTGGCGGAGGTCGGTGAGGTCGAGCCAGCGGACGTCGAGCCCGGTCCAGAAGGCCGCGGCATCGGTCGCGGTGACGGTGTCGGGCACGACCACGACCAGGGGCTCGGGCGCCTGGCCCTTCGCGCCCAGCAGTCGCACCGCGGCCTCGCTCAGGATCCGCTGGCGCAGGGCCACGGGCGCGGTGACGGGGTCGGGTCCGGGGCCACCGCTGGCAGCCGTCGTCGCCGTCACGATGACCGGCCGGTCGCCGATCAGCCCGTCGGTCGGCGGTCGGCCGGAGAAGGTCTCGGTCGGGAACATCTGGTCGCCCAGCAGCACCGCGGCGCCGTCGTCCACGGTGTCGATGCCGCCCGGGCTGAGGAAGCCGTCGGGGCCCGTGGCCACGGGGAGCGGCTCGACGTCCCAGGCGTCGAACTCGGCGCTCGGGTGCTTGCGGGCCGTGTCGTAGAGGCTGGGCAGGTGGTGGGCGGCGGCGGAGAGGTCCGGGTCGCCGTAGGGCAGCGCGGCGGTGGTGTCGATGGTGAGGACGGTCTTGGCCTGCAGCAGCCACGACGTTGCGGCGGTGACGAGGGGATGGTCGGCCGGCAGGCCGGGCTCGTCCTCGCTGCCCGCGGGTTCCTCGTCCTCGTTGCCCGCGGGTTCCTCGCTGGCCGGGGGTTCCTCGGGATCGGGTGCCGGTGCCACGTCGCGCGGCAGGTTGCGCAGGGACAGGTGCCGCACGGCGTCGAGCACGGCGGGATCGACCAGCCACGTCACGGGGTTGATCCCACTGGCCGCGCCGAAGGCCAGCGGTCCGCCGAGGTTGCCGTCGAGGGTGAGCGCCTCCTGCCACGACGCCGTACGACTGAGGGAACCGTCGCTGGCGTGGGTGACCGGGCCGCGCAGGGGCACCACGACGGCGGTCTCGACGGTTCCGTCGACGTTGCCCGGGATGTACGGCAGGAAGGTGCGTGCCCGCCCGTCAGCGATCAGGTCGCGCGGCGTGCTCTGGCTGGCGCCGAGGGCGTGCACGCCGAACCAGTAGACGCCCGCGGTCGGCGCCGGGAACAGGACCCGCAGCGCCGCCTGCGGGATCCGCAGGGTGTACGAAGCCACCTGGCCCGGCACGAGTGCGCTCACCTGCGACTGCACGGCGGTGTAGCGCTCGCCGACCGGTGCCTCCGCGTCGAGGTCGGCAGCGACCTCCAGCTCTGCCGACGTGGTCATCACGCTGGCGCAGATGGTGCAGCCCGGCCCGGAGCTGAACATCGGGTAGAGGCTGACGTCCTCCCAGGTCTCCAGGCCGACGTTGGTGATCGTGCCGCTGACGACGAGTGGTCCGGAGCGGGGCAGTCCACCGGGGGTCAGCTCGTCGATGGTGATCGCCAGCGGGGCGTCGTCACCGTCGTCATCGGGGCCTGCCGCGACGCGTGGAGTGGTGGCGTGGCCGCCCTCGTAGGCAGCGGTGGCACTGTCGTCGGCATTGTCGTCGGCGCTGGCCGCAGGCCCGGCCAGGACGGCCGCGCCGAGCAGCAGTCCGGTCAGTCCACCCGCGAGAGAGCGCAGGGGAGAACGACGGACGACCACCCCCCGAGGGTAGTGGGGCCACCCCGGCACCCAGCGGACCCCACGGCGCAGGTGCCCTCGCCGAGGTTGATTGACATCAATCAACCTCGGCGAGGAAGGGGTCATGGCTCCTACGGCCTAGACTCCTGCGCCGTGACCGACCCCGCTGACGACTCGCCCGCTGCCCCACTGCGGCTGGTCGACGTACAAGCGGCCGTCACCGCCGAGCTGGACCGGATCGCGCCGGTCATCGACGACCTCGGCCGCCTCTTCGAAGCGGCTGGCCACGAGCTCGCGCTCGTCGGCGGACCGGTCCGTGACGCGATGCTCGGCCGGCGCTCCAACGACCTCGACTTCGCGACGTCCGCGCGCCCCGAGCAGACCGAGAAGCTGCTGAAGGCCTGGGGCGACGCCTGGTGGGACATGGGCCGCGACTTCGGCACCATCGGCTGCCGCAAGGGCGACTGGGTGGTCGAGGTGACCACCTACCGTTCCGAGGAGTACGACGCCGACTCCCGCAAGCCCGAGGTGCAGTACGGCGACACGCTGGCCGGCGACCTGGGTCGCCGCGACTTCAGCGTCAACGCCATGGCGGTCCGGGTTCCGGGTCGGGTGATCGAGGACCCGTTCGGCGGCGTGATGGACCTGGCGCACCAGGTGCTCCGCACGCCCGGCACGCCGGAGCAGTCCTTCTCCGACGACCCGCTGCGGATGATGCGGGCTGCCCGCTTCGCGTCCCAGCTCGGTTTCACGGTCGACCCGGACGTCGTCCGTGCGATGACCGAGATGGCCGACCGCATCGAGATCGTCTCCGCCGAGCGCGTCCGCGACGAGCTGGTCAAGCTGATCTGCGCCGCCCACCCGCGCCAAGGCCTGTCGCTCCTCGTCGAGACCGGGCTGGCCGAGCACGTGCTGCCGGAGCTGCCGGCGCTCAAGCTCGAGCGCGACGAGCACCACAGCCACAAGGACGTCTACGACCACACCCTGACCGTGCTCGAGCAGGCGATCGACCTCGAGCCGCGGCTGACCGAGCGGGCCGGGATCGCCGCCCCCGACTTCGTGTCCCGCTTCGCCGCGTTGATGCACGACGTGGGCAAGCCGAAGACGCGGCGCTTCCAGGACGACGGCATCGTCACGTTCCACCACCACGACGTGGTCGGCGCCAAGCTGACCCGCAAGCGGATGAAGGCGCTGCGCTTCTCCAACGACCAGATCGACGCGGTCGGTGACCTGGTCGAGCTGCACCTGCGCTTCCACGGCTACGGCTCCGGCGAGTGGACCGATTCCGCCGTACGTCGCTATGTCCGCGACGCCGGCGACCAGCTCGAGCGTCTCCACGTGCTGACCCGCGCCGACTGCACGACGCGCAACAAGCGCAAGGCCGACCGCCTCAGCCGGACGTACGACGACCTCGAGGCCCGCATCGACCGCCTCAACGAGGAGGAGGAGCTCGCCTCCCTCCGCCCGGACCTCGACGGCAACCAGATCATGAAGATCCTGGGCATCGGCCCCGGCCGCGAGGTGGGCGAGGCCTACAAGTTCCTGATGGAGCAGCGCCTCGACAACGGTCCGATGGCCGAGGCCGACGCGATCGTCGCGCTCAAGGAGTGGTGGGCCGCGCGCGCCTGACATGTCCTACCTGGGGCGGATGCCGGCGATCCCTACTGGCCGGTAGCCTCCGCGCATGACTGACACGATCGACAAGCTCCTCGAAGACTCCATCGAGATCGACGCTCCCGCGGACAAGGTGTGGGCGCTCGTCACCGACATCCCCGCCATGTCCAGGCGAAGCCCGCAGGTCGTGAAGTCGACCGTCAAGGGTGGCGTGGTCAAGGAAGGTGCGACCTTCCGCAACCTCAACAAGCAGGGCATCAAGCGCTGGCCGACGGCCGGCAAGGTGGTGCGCTTCACCCCTCCCACCGACTCCTCCGTGGGCGAGTTCGCGTTCCGGATCCGCGAGAACTGGACCGTCTGGTCGTTCGAGATCGAGCCGACCGCGACCGGTGGCACCCGCCTCACCGAGCGCCGCGAGGCCCCCGACGGCATCTCGCAGCTGTCGCAGGTGCTGACCAAGCTGGTCCTCGGTGGCCAGGAGCCGTTCGCCGAGGAACTGCGCGCCGGCATCCGCGCGACGCTCGAGAAGATCAAGGCCGAGGCCGAGGCGGCCTGAGCCCCACCTGACCATGACGAAGGGCCGGTTCCCCGTGGGGGAACCGGCCCTTCGGCTATCTGGTCGTCAGGTCACTCGCCGGAGATGAACTGCTCCAGCAGGAGGCGACCCTCGGTGTCCTCGATCTGGACCGGCGGGCTCTTCATGAGGTACGCCGACGCGGCGATGATCGGGCCACCGACGCCACGGTCCAGGGCGATCTTCGCGGCGCGCACGGCGTCGATGATGATGCCGGCGGAGTTCGGGGAGTCCCAGACCTCGAGCTTGTACTCGAGGTTCAGCGGAACGTCACCGAAGGCGCGACCTTCGAGGCGGACGTAGGCCCACTTGCGGTCGTCGAGCCACGCGACGTAGTCGGACGGGCCGATGTGGACGTTCTTGCTGTCCGTCAGGTTGGCCAGCGAACCGGTGAGGTTCGAGGTCACGGCCTGGGTCTTGGAGACCTTCTTGGACTCGAGGCGCTCACGCTCGAGCATGTTCTTGAAGTCCATGTTGCCGCCGACGTTGAGCTGGTAGGTGCGGTCCAGCGCCACGCCACGGTCTTCGAACAGCTTCGCCATCACGCGGTGCGTGATGGTGGCGCCGACCTGCGACTTGATGTCGTCACCGACGATCGGGACGCCGGCGTCCTCGAACTTCTTGGCCCACTCGGGGTCGGAGGCGATGAAGACGGGCAGGGCGTTGACGAAGGCCACGCCCGCGTCGATGGCGCACTGGGCGTAGAACTTGTCGGCCTCCTCGGAACCAACGGGCAGGTACGAGACCAGCACGTCGACCTCGGCGTCCTTGAGGGCCTGGACGACGTCGACCGCCTCGGCGGCGGACTCCTCGATCGTCATCCGGTAGTACTTGCCGAGACCGTCGAGCGTCGGGCCGCGGAGGACCTCGACACCGAGGGTCGGGACCTCGGCGATCTGGATGGTGTTGTTCTCCGAGGCGTTGATGGCCTCGGAAAGGTCCTTGCCGACCTTCTTGTCGTCGACGTCGAACGCCGCGACGAACTGGACGTCAGAGACGTGGTACTGACCGAACTTCACGTGCATGAGCCCCGGGACGGTGCTCGTCGCATCGGCGTCCCGGTAGTACTGCACGCCCTGGATCAGGGAGGTGGCGCAGTTGCCCACGCCGGCGATCGCTACTCGAACCGAACCCATGGGGTGTGTTCCTTCCTTGGTACTCATGACTGGTGACTGTTCATGAACGTGTGCTGGAGGTGGAGATCAAGACGTCGACGGTGTCGGCGTCTCGGGCGCTGCTTCGGCGCGCGACTGGGCGCCGCGCTCGGCGTTGATGAGGTCCGAGAGCCATCGGACCTCCCGCTCGACCGATTCGACGCCGTGCCTCTGGAGCTCGGAGGCGTAGCGGTCGGCTTCCTTCTGGGTCATCGCAAGGTCGCGCTGAACCCGTTCCAGCCGCTCCTGGAGGCGCGAACGTCGTCCTTCGAGGACGCGCAGGCGGATCTCCATGTCGGTGGAGGAGAAGAACCGGAACCGGATGTCGAAGTTGTCGTCCTCCCATGCGGCAGGACCCACCTCCGACATGAGGCGCTGGAACTCTGCGGTGCCCTGCGGTGTCACCTCGTAGACGATTCGCTGCCGGCGGCTCTGGGGGCCTGACGGAACGACTTCCTCGATGAGATTGCCGCGGAGCATCTTCTTCAACGCCGGGTAGAGCGAGCCGTACGACAGCAGGCGGCCCCATCCGAGCATCAGGTTGAGCCGCTTGCGCAGCTCGTAGCCGTGCATGGGTCCCTCGTGCAGCAGTCCGAGGACTGCCAACTCGATGGTGTCGCCACGCCGTGCCATGCGACCTATCGTAGCGATATATCCACGGAACGTGAACTTTCGATGGATCGGGAGTGTCCAGCGGCCGACCGCCCGTCACGAATCGGGTGACACAGGTGTGCGCCGTACCCTGTGGTGCGTGGTCGAGGGAAAGCGCAAGCAAGGGACGTCGTCGTCGCGCGGCAGGTCCGGCAAGTCGGGCAAGTCGGCCGGCAAGGGCAAGTCGGGCAGCAAGGCGCCGCGCACGTTCAAGCAGAAGGTGAAGCGGTTCGCCCTGTGGGGCATGGTCGCCAGCGTCGTTTTCGGCCTGCTCGGCCTGCTCTCCCTGTTCATCGCCTACCGGACGATCGACATTCCGGACCCCAACGCGGAGTTCCTGACCGAGACCACCCAGGTCTTCTACGCCGGCGGCAAGGCCGAGCTCGGTGAGTTCGCGATCCAGAAGCGCGACTCGATCCCGTACGAGGAGATGCCGCAGTTCGTGAAGGACGCGGTCGTCGCCTCGGAGAACCAGACGTTCTGGACCGACAGCGGGCTGGACCCCAAGGGCATCCTGCGTGCCGCGTTCAGCAACGCCCAGGGCAACTCGAAGCAGGGTGCCTCCACCATCACCCAGCAGTACGTGAAGATCCTCTACCTGACCCAGGACCGCACCTGGAAGCGCAAGGCCAGGGAAGCGCTGCTGTCGCTGAAGATCAAGAACCAGCTGAGCAAGCAGGAGATCCTCGAGGGCTACCTCAACACCATCTACTTCGGGCGCGGTGCGTATGGCATCCAGGCGGCTGCCCAGGCGTACTTCGGGCGGGACGCGAAGGACCTGACCCTGAGCCAGTCGGTCGTCCTGGCGGCTGTCCTCAACAACCCGCTCCTCTTCGACCCCGCCAACGGCGAGGCCGCGACGGCCCGGCTCGAGAGCCGCCACGAGCGCATCATCAAGGCCATGCTCGACATGGACACCGTCGACCCCGACGTCGCGGCGAAGGCTCTCGAGGAGGGCCTGCCGAAGTTCCCGGTCATCAAGCAGGGCGACCAGTACGCCGGCCAGAAGGGCCACGCGTTGACGATGGTCCGCAAGGAGCTGATCCGCCTCGGGTTCAGCGAGGACGAGATCGACGGCAGCGGCCTGAAGGTCACGACCACCTTCACCCGGAAGGCGATGCGGGCCGCCCAGCAGGGTGTCCAGGCGGCGCGGCCCGAGGGCTTCGGCGCGAACCTCCACATCGGAGTCGCCTCGGTCGAGCCCGGGACCGGCGCGGTGCGCGGGTTCTACGGCGGCCACGACTTCCTCAAGTCGCAGCTCAACTGGGCCGTGGCCGGTGGCCAGGCCGGGTCGACGTTCAAGCCGTTCGCGCTGGCGGCCGGGATCGAGTCGGGCTGGGAGCTCAAGGACACCTTCGACGGCAACTCGCCCTACGAGCTGCCCGGAGGCGGTCGACCGATCGAGAACCAGGGCGACCAGGACTACGGCAAGGTCAACCTGATCAAGGCCACCGAGGACTCGATCAACACCGCCTACATCGACCTGACGCTGGCGACGCCCGACGGCCCCGAGAAGATCATCGAGACGGCCAACAAGATGGGCGTCCCGCCGGCCGAGCCCGCCGCCAAGCCGTACGGGTTCCCGACCTCCAGTCCCGGCCTGCAGGCGAACACCGGTGTCGCGCTGGGTTCGCAGACGGTCAGCCCGATCAACATGGCCAACGGCTACGCGACGATCGCGAACCGCGGTGTCGCGGCGGACGCCTACATCATCGAGAAGGTGGTCGACGGCGACGGCGTGGTCCGTTACGCCCACAAGGTCACCGACCACCGCGCCATCCGTGAGGGTGTGTCCGACGACGTCGGCTTCGCGCTCCAGCAGGTCGTGAAGTCGGGTTCCGGTTCGGCAGCGCTCGCCCTGGGTCGCCCCGTCGGCGGCAAGACCGGCACCGCCACCAACGGCAAGGGCGAGGTCTCCTCGGCCTGGTTCGTCGGCTACACCCCGCAGCTGGCCACCGCCGTGATGTACGTCCGAGGCAAGGGCAACGAGCAGCTGCAGGGCTGGCTGCCGTCGTACTTCGGTGGCGCCTATCCGGCGCAGACCTGGACCGAGGTGATGAAGCGGGCCATGGAGGACGTCGACATCGAGGACCTCCCGCCGGCTGCGTACGTCAAGGGCGAAGCGCCCGGCGAGGGCCACGAGCCGCCCCCGCCGCCGAAGCCGAAGCCGAGCAAGACGCCGAAGCCGACGCCGACGCCCACCCCGACGCCGACGCCCACCCCGACGCCGACCAAGGAGCCGGGTCCGCCGTCCAGCACGCCGCCCGACCCGACGACCGACACGGACGGCGACGGCAACCCGGACGTCTTCGACGAGGACGACGACGGCGACGGCGTGCCGGACGTCTCGGATCCGCAACCGCTGAACCCGGCCGTGCCGGGCAATGGCAACGGCAACAACCGGGTGCGGGTCGGCCGTCGTCGTACCGCCGCCTGAGGCCGACGGCTCGATGCCCCGCGAGCGGATGCCGCACGTCCACGCCACCAACGACGATCCCGTCGTCACCGCGCTGAGCGAGGTGGTCGGCGGGCCGATGGGTGAGCGCGCGCGGCCGCACCGCTGGTGGACGCCGATGCGGGTGCTGCTGCTGCTGACCGCGCTGACCTGCTGCCTGGGCCTGGTCCAGAAGGCGCCGTGCTCGCTGGTCGACGGCAAGGACCAGAACTGGGTCTACTCCCACATGTGTTACACCGACCTGCGGCCGCTCTACGTGCCGCGGGGGCTGGCCGAGCACGCCTGGCCGTACTCCGACGACGAGCAGACCCGGGCGCGCTACGAGGTGATGGAGTACCCCGTCGGCATCGCCTACTGGGCGTGGGGCACGGCGTGGGTGACGCACTGGCTGAACGGTTCGCCCGACGTCGAGCAGCGTTACCAGTCGCCCGTCGACCGTTTGTACGACGACGAGGAGGTCGACGACGAGCAGACCATCTTCCTGCTGGTGAACGCGATCGGGTTCGCCTTCCTCGCCCTGGCCGCCGTGTGGCTCCTCTCGCGCACCCACGAGCGCCGTCCCTGGGACGCCGCGGCGTTCGCCCTCTCACCCGCCCTGCTGCTCACCGGCCTGATCAACTGGGACCTGATCGCCGTCGCGCTGGTGGCCGGGGCGCTCTGGTCGTGGTCGCGCGACCGGCCCGTGCTGACCGGCATCCTGATCGGGCTCGGGACGGCGGCGAAGCTCTATCCGCTCTTCCTGCTCGGCGCGATCCTGGTGATCTGCCTGCGCCGGCGCCAGTACTGGACGTTCGGGTCCGTGACCGTCTCCGCCGCGCTGGCCTGGCTGGTCGCGAACGCGCCCGGGTTCCTCACCGGCCCGGACCAGTGGAAAGTGTTCTGGAGCTTCAACGCCGAACGCACCGCCGACCTCGGGTCGGTGTGGATGCTGATCGACCAGGCCGGCGACATCGGCTTCAAGGCACACACGATCAACGTGTGGTCGTGGATCATCTTCGGCGCCTGGTGCCTCGGGGTGTTCGTGATCGGCATGACCGCTGGGCGAGGGGCGCAGGAATCCCCGCTGAAGCGGGTATTCCTGCGCTTCCTGCCCGTTGCAACGGGCAAGAAGCGTCAGAAGACGTCAGGAAGTGGGTGCGCCGACAGTGTCACCCCGCGCCTAGCCCAGCTCGGCTACCTGATCGTGGTCGGCTTCCTCCTGGTCAACAAGGTCTACTCCCCGCAGTACGTCCTGTGGCTGCTGCCGCTCGCCGTGCTCGCCCGGCCGCGCTGGCGCGACCAGCTGATCTGGCAGGGCACGGAGGTCTTCTACTTCTGCACGATCTGGTGGTACCTCGGCGGCTACCTGACCCCGGCGGGCGGCGGTGACGCCGGGTTCTACTGGGTTGGCATCGCGGTCCGGGTGCTCGGGGAGCTCTACCTCGCGGCGGTCATCGTGCGCGACCTGTACC
Organism: Nocardioides sp. CPCC 206348; assembly: GCF_048654705.1. Taxonomy (NCBI): domain Bacteria; kingdom Bacillati; phylum Actinomycetota; class Actinomycetes; order Propionibacteriales; family Nocardioidaceae; genus Nocardioides; species Nocardioides sp. CPCC 206348. The sequence goes on along the minus strand of NZ_JBMCZA010000047.1, from coordinate 25,065 downwards.
GCCCCGACCACGACCCCGTTCGTCTCGACGCACCGGACGACCTTGCGCAGGCAGGCTCGTCGAGTAGCCCGAGCCGCTAGGCGAGGGCGTATCGAGACGCCTACGGCGTGACCACGACCCGGTCGAACGCGGTCGCGGTGTAACGCACCCGTACGTCGACCTCCTCGCCCACCTCGGGCACCCGCGAACCGTGCGGGAGGAACAGCATCGAGGCCTGCATGTGCGGGGGCTCGGCGAAGAGCCGCTGCTTCCCGTCGATGGAGTACGGCGACCGCACGAATCCGACCGCGTCGAGGCCGCCCCGGGCGAGCGTCGCGGCGCGCGCCTTGATGGTCTGCTCGCCGGTCGGCGCTTCCAGGCCGATGCCGTGGGCGGTGCCACCGGAGACGACCAGCACGTGGCCGGACTTGGGGGCGGTTCGGCCGCGGTACCCGAAGGCGTCGCCCCGGTCGACGGCATGCACGTCGAGGACGGTCGCGGTCACGCGCAGCGCGGACCGCGCACCCAGCCAGAGGCCGGTGCCGATGCGCGGGCGGAAGGTGAAGTCGCCGTACTGGCTGCGCAGGGTCGCCAGCTCGGCGTCGGTCAGGTGGCTGACCCAGACCGTGGGCCGGTGCGCGGGTGACTCGGAAGGGAGCTCGGCGGCGACGTAGTCGTTCATCAACCGGGTGACCTCGCCCAGGTGCGTGCCCTGGCCGAGCGGCAGGTGCAGCGCGAGGCCCTCGACGCGGGCGCCCGGGTGCTTGCGCAGCAGGTCGCCGGCTTCCCACAGTTCGCGCGCGGCCATGCCGTGGCGGCGCATCGAGGTCATCCGCTCGAGGACGACGCGGGCGGTCGGGTCGGCGTGGAGCAGGTCGCGCAGGTCGGTGACCCGGCTGACGGTGTGGATCAGGCGACGCGCGAGCGTGGGCTCGGGCAGGGCCACCCAGGGGCGCCACGGCGTGAGGACCAGCACGTCACCGTGCCAGCGTTGGACGACGTCCGGCAGCTCGTCGTACATCCCGACCGCGAGGGCGTGGACGTCGTGGCCGCGCTCGACCAGCCACTGCGCCTTGCGGGCGAGGCGGGCGTTGGTGAAGCCGTAGCCGTTGCCCTTCGCGACCGGCACCAGGCCGGGGTGGGCGGTGGCGACGGACTCGAGGTGCTCGCGCCAGCGCGGGCCGTCGACGGTGAGGGTGAGGGACACGGCTCAGCCCCGCCGAGCCAGGTAGACCTGGAACGCCTTGTAGAGCGCCCGGTTGATCGGCAGGTCCCACTCGCCGGCGTACTCGACGGCTTCGCCGCCGGTGCCGACCTTGAACTGGATCAGGCCGACGTGCGAGTCGTCGGTGTCGAGGGTCTCGGTGATGCCGCGCAGGTCGTAGACGGCCGCACCGGCGGCGACGGCGTCCCGGATCATGGCCCACTGGATGGCGTTGGAGCCGCGGACCTCGCGCTTCTCGGTGGAGGAGGCGCCGTAGGAGTACCAGGCGTGCTCGCCGACCCGGATCGCGATCGTCGAGGCAACCAGGTCGCCGTCGTGGCGGGCCAGCCAGAGCACGAACCGGTCGGGGTCGTCGGCCGTCAGGGCGTCGTACATCGTCTCGAAGTAACGCAACGGGCGCGGGGTGAAGTGGTCGCGCTCGGCGGTGTGGACGTACAGCTCGTGGAAGGCGGCCAGGTCGTCGCGCGTGCCGCGGACAACCTCGACCCCTTCCTTGGCGGCCTTCTTGATGTTGCGGCGCCAGAGCTGGTTCATCCCCTTGAGGAGGTCGTCCTCGGTGCGCTGGGTGCCGTCGGCGTCCCGGAGCGGGATCTGGAAGACGAACTGCGGCTGCCCCGCGGCGAACCCGCCCTCGACGCCCTGGTGGCGCCACCCCAGCTCGTGGAGCTGGGCGACGACGCGGGCACCGGCGGGGGCGCGCTCGACCGGCGGGATCTGGCTGAGCAGCCTGACCTCGGGGTCGGCGATGCCTTCCTTGACCTGGGCGGTCGACCAGCGCCGGGTCACGACGGGCGGACCGATCCGGACGGCGAACGCGCCCTGCTTCTTCAGGTGCGCCACCATCGGCGCGAGCCAGTCGCCGAGCTGGTCGGTGGTCCAGTCCAGGACCGGACCCTCGGGCAGGTACGCGAGCGAGCGCTTCAGCTTCGGGAGCTGGCGGTAGAGCACCAGCGCCACCCCCTGTTGCTTGCCGGCGTCGTCGAACCAGCCGATCGACTCGCTGCGCCACTCGCTCTTCACCTGCGCCCACCCGGGCGTCTGCAGGAAGCTCGCGGAGGGGAGCGTGGCGAGGTAGTCGCGGTGCTCGGTCGGGGTGATCGGGCGCACGCTGGGCATGGCCCCGAGGCTATCGGGTCTGCCCGGGGCAGTCAGAGCCGCTCGCGGAGCCAGGCGAAGTCGGTGACGTGCTCGTCCGCTCCACCGGGCGTCTCGCAGACCACCGGGGCACCGGCGTCGCGGACGACCTGGGCGAGCAGGTCGGGGTCGATCCGCCCGGCGCCGAAGTTGGCGTGCCGGTCGGCGCCGGAGTCGAAGTCGTCGCGGCTGTCGTTGGCGTGGACCAGGTCGATCCGGCCGGTGATGGCGCGGATGTCGTCGACGATCGTCTCGAGCCGGTTGCCGCCCGCGTGGGCGTGGCAGGTGTCGAGGCAGAAACCGACCATGTCGGCACCCTCGGCCGCCGCGATCGCGTCCCAGGTGCCCTTGATCCGGTCGAGGTAGCGCGTCATCGCGTTGGTGCCGCCCGCGGTGTTCTCGATCAGCAACGGGAGCTTGAGGTCGGTGGCCTCGATCGCCTTGCGCCAGTTGTCGAAGCCCTTGGCCGGGTCGTCCTCGTCGGTGACGTGCCCGCCGTGGACGATCAGCCCCTTCGCGCCGATCTCGGCCGCGGCGTCGACGTGTTGCTGCAGCAGCTTGCGGCTCGGGATCCGCTGGCGGTTGTTCGTCGTCGCCACGTTGATCAGGTACGGCGCGTGCACGTACAGGTCGATGCCGGCCTCCTCGGCGTCGGCACGCAGCTGGGCCGGCCCGCCGTCGTACGCAAGGACGGGGCCCTTGTAGGACTGCGGGTTGCCGAGGAAGAACTGCACCAGCGGGGCGTTGCGGGCGCGGGCCTCGCCGATGGGGTCGGTCTGGTCGACGTGGGCACCGATGCGCAGCTCGCTCATGGCCGCCATCGTAGGCAGCGGCTCCGACACCCGAACCCGGCGGTGCGGCTCGCCGCGACCGCCCACCGGGGCTAGCGTTCGACCCCGTGAGCACCCTTCATGTCGAGGTCGCGGGCCGAGCGTGGGACTTCGATGGCCAGCGTGCCGTGACCATCGGTCGCGACCCCGGCTGCGACATCGTCCTCAGCGGACCGTCCGTCTCCCGCCAGCACGCCCGCCTGCAGTACGACGGCTCGGGCTGGTCGCTCGTCGACAGCGGGTCCAGCAGCGGTACCTGGCAGGGCGGCGTGCGCGTGACCGAGGTCCGGATCAACGGCCGTACGGCGATCCGGTTCGGCTCCCACGACGGCGAGGAACTGGTCCTCACCCCGGCCGCCACCGCCCAGCGCCCGACCCCGACCGTCGACGTCGCCGGCATCCCTCCGGGACTCGCCCAGACCGTGCTCCCGGGCGTCGGCCCGCTCGGCCCGAACTACGTCAGCGGCCCCGGCCTGCTCGTGCGTACGGCGTCCGGCCCGCTGCGCTTCCCGCCGGGCAGCGTCGTGCGGATCGGCCGCGACCCCGCCAACGAGGTGACCATCGACGACCCGTCGGTGTCGCGGCTGCACGGCGTGATCGAGGGCCGTCCCGACGGCTGGTGGTACGTCGACCGGTCGACCGCCGGGACGTACCTCGAGGAGGACCGGGTCGCCCAGCGCAAGCTCGTCGACCCGACCACGCTGATGCTCGGCCACCCCACTGCGGGCGCCGAGGTCGAGGTGGTCCCGATCGTGGCGGCCGGCAAGGCCCAGAAGTCGATCGCGAAGAAGAAGCGCAAGCGCACCCTGGCCCTGGTCGGCGGCATCGCCGCTGCCCTGGTGCTCCTCGGTGGCGGCGTCACGGCTGCGGTCCTGCTCGGTGGCGACGACGACACCACGTCGAACGCCAACGGGCCCGGTGGCTCCGATGAGGGCCTGACGACCGCCGAGCTCGACCGCGCCAAGCTCGCCAGCGTCCTGATCATCGCGGTCGACGACTCCAACGAGCCGCTCTACACCGGCTCGGGCACGATCATCAGCGACGACGGCCTGATCCTGACGAACGCGCACGTGGGCAAGCCGAGCGCACCGGGCCAGCAGCCGCCGGCCGAGGACCCGGCCGCGCTGCGGATCGCGCTCACCTCGATGAACGACGACGTGCCCGTCGCTGCGTCGTACACGGCGGAGCCGATCGTGGCCGACGGGGTGCTCGACCTCGCGGTCCTCAAGATCACCGCGGATGCCGACGGCAAGGAGATCAAGGGCGACCTCGACCTGCCCGCGCCGGTGGAGCTCGGTGACAGCGACGAGCTGCGCACCGGTGACGAGATCACGGCGCTCGGCTTCCCTGCGGTTGCGCACGTGGCGTCCGACGACGGCATCGAGAGCGGCCTCACCGTCACGCGTGGCGTCGTGTCGACGTTCCTGACCGAGTCCGCGGTCGACAGCCCGCGCGCCTGGATCGACAGCGACATCCGGATCGGGTCCGGCAACTCGGGCGGCGCCTCGATCAACCTCGACGGCGAGCTCGTCGGCGTCAACAGTGCCGTCGTCACCGAGGCGACGGTCGGACAGTCCGGTGCGGGCGGCAGCTTCACCGGCGGCTCGGCCCGGATCCGGCCGGTCAACCTGACCAGGGAGATCGTCGAGATCGCGAAGAAGGGCGGCGATCCGGAGTACGTGTCGCCGTACCTCGACGACGTACCGGCCCCGCCGTCCGACCCGATGGGCCAGGCCAGCGCCGGTGGCGCCGGCTGGTCGATAGACGGCGAGAACGACTGCTCGGAGCCGAGCACCCTGGACGACCCGCAGACGCTGTCGGGGGTGGAGCTCCCCGCGACCCTCTTCGCGCACTTCGCGGTGAGGGGTCTCTCCGACGGCACCGCCTTCTCGCTCGAGCTGCGCAACCCCGACGGGGACGTGCTCGGGTCGTCCGACGGCGAGTGGTCGCTCGGGTCGGACGACGTGTGCGCAGCGGTCAGCCTGGACCTGCCCGCGGACCTGGACGGGGCCAATGCGGTGCTGGTCATCGGCGACGTCGAGATCCAGAACCCGGTGCTGTTCGAGTAGTCCGGGAGCCCGGGTCGGGTGGCCCGGTCGATGGCCTGCTGGCTCGATTGTGAGGCGCGTCGCCTGCGCTGTTAACCTCTCCTGTCCGGTGCCGCAAGGCGCCGGTCCGACCGAGCCGGGCAGATCCGGATCGGTTTGCAGAGCCCTCCTGCCACGGAAAGTCCGCGGCCGCCTGAGTCCAGAGGAGGTGGAGACCGCTTTGCGTAACTATGAAGTCGTGGTCATCCTCGACCCGAGCCTCGATGAGCGTACGGTTCAGCCGTCGCTCGACAAGTACCTCAACGTCATCCGTAATGACGGAGGAACCGTCGACAACGTCGACATCTGGGGCAAGCGCCGTCTTGCCTACGAGATCAAGAAGAATGCCGAAGGCATCTACGCGATCATCAAGCTGACCGCTGAGCCGGCGACCGTCGACGAGTTCGACCGCCAGCTGGGCCTCAACGAGGTCATCCTGCGGACCAAGGTCATCCGACCCACCATCTGAGGATCCCCGTCGCCTGTGGACGACCGCTACTCAATGTCGGCACCACAGGCAACGATGGGGGCCATCGCCCGGGTCTGACCCGGGTTGGCCACTCGAACCCACCCTCATCAGGAGAGCACCATGGCTGGCGACACCATCATCACCGTAATCGGCAACCTGACCGACGACCCGGAGCTGCGTTTCACGCCCTCCGGCGCCGCGGTTGCCAACTTCACGGTGGCGTCGACCCCTCGCATCTTCAAGCGCGAGAGCAACGCCTGGGAGGACGGGGAGACCCTCTTCCTGCGGTGCTCGATCTGGCGGCAGGCGGCGGAGAACGTCGCCGAGTCCCTCCAGAAGGGCATGAAGGTCATCGCTCAGGGCCGACTCGTGTCCCGCTCCTACGAAACCCGTGAGGGCGAGAAGCGCACGGTCAACGAGCTTCAGGTCGAGGAAATCGGCCCGTCGCTCACGTTCGCCACGGCCAAGGTCACCCGTGCTGCCCGCTCCGGCGGCGGCCAGGGTGGCGGCAACCAGGGCGGCGGCTACGGCGGCGGCCAGGGTGGCGGCAACCAGGGTGGCGGCCGTCCGGCCGGCAATGACCCGTGGGGCAACGGCGGCGGTGCTGCGGCGCCGTCCGGTGGCGGGGCGCCGGCTGGCGACCCGTGGGCCGCACCGGGTGTCTCGGCCGACGAGCCCCCTTTCTAGGCAACAACACATCAACCATTCCGGCCGTCGCCGCCTGACCAGGCGGGCGCGGCCGGGCTCTGAGGAGGAGCACCACAATGGCGAAGGCAGTCGTCCGCAAGCCGAAGAAGAAGGTTTGCCAGTTTTGCAAGGAGAAGGCGACCGGTGTCGACTACAAGGACACCGGCCTGCTGAAGAAGTTCATCTCCGACCGCGGCAAGATCCGCGCCCGTCGGGTGACCGGCAACTGCGTCCAGCACCAGCGGGACGTCGCCATCGCGGTGAAGAACGCCCGCGAGGTCGCACTGTTGCCCTACACCTCCGCCGGCCGCTGATCAGCGACGCGAAGAAGGAGACTGAACAATGAAGATCATCCTGACCCAGGAAGTCGACGGCCTCGGTGCCGCTGGCGACGTGGTCGAGGTCAAGGACGGCTACGGCCGTAACTACCTCCTCCCGCGCGGCTTCGGTATTCGTTGGACCCGTGGCGCGCAGGCGCAGGCCGACTCCATCAAGCAGGCCCGGGCCGCTCGCGCGGTTCGTGACGAGGCGCACGCCGCCGAGATCAAGGCCAAGCTCGAGGGCAAGCCGGTCGACGTCAAGGTGAAGGCCGGCCAGGGCGGCCGGCTGTTCGGCGCGGTCACCGCTGCCGACATCGCCGCCGCGCTCGGCGAGGCCGCCGGCGAGGCGATCGACAAGCGGACCATCGTGCTCGGCAACCCGATCAAGGCGCTGGGCAACCACGCCGTGTCGGTGAAGCTGCACGACGACGTGACCGTCGCGGTCGCGCTCAACGTGATCCCTGGCTGAATGCATCGTTGATCGAGGAGGTTGCGTAGCAACCGTCTCGAGATCATCCGCGTGGCCGGTCCCTTCGGGGCCGGCCACGCGGTTAGTTTTGGAGGACTTCCCCCACCCCAGGAGTTCCTGTGCGCGTACGACGTCTCTGGCCTGCTGCCTTCCTGCTCCTCGTCCCGGTCCTGACCGGCTGCAGCGAGGACGGAGGCGTCGACGGATCGGGCCTCTCGACGCCCACGGACACCTCGAGCACCCCGGCCCCGTCCGACACGACCACTGCTCCGACCGAGACGACCTCGGCGGCCGAGACCACGTCGGCTGCACCGTCCGGACTGCCCGCCGCGTGCGACGTGGTCACCTCCGACGACGTCGCGAAGGCCTTCGGCGTCTCGTTCGGGGCAGGCGAGATCGGTGGCGGTTCCACCAGCGAACAGGGTGTCGACTGGAAGAGCGACAACTGCGCCTTCGAGGCCCAGGGCCTGGTCGAGGTGAAGGTCAAGCTCACCGCCCCCGACGACTTCACGGCCGGCACCTTCGGCTGCCCGCAGCCCACCGAGATCGCGGCCATCGTGGAGCCGGTCGACGACATCGCCGGCGCCACCGACGGCTGGTGGAAGGTCAGCGACGCCCCGCCGTTGGAGGCAACGCTGCGAGCCTGCTCCGCGACGGCGCTCGTCGAGGTCGAGCTGGAGTACGAGGACGGCGTCGACTACGAGGGTGACCCGCGCAGCCAGTCCATCGCGATTGCCGAGCTGGTGCTGGCGGCGCTGCAGGGGTGATGCAGGAATCCCCGCTTCAGCGGGTATCCCTGCACTTCTTGGCCGTTGCAACGGCCAAGAAGCGCCAGTTTCCCCGCTGAAGCGGGTACTCCTGCATCAGGCGGCTTCGGTCTCCGGCTCCGGCCCACCCGCCCAGTCGGCCGGCCCGTGGACCAGGCACAGGATCATCACGAGGAGCACCCCGGCGAGCCCGACGGTGCCGACGCCGTAGAGCCAGCTCCAGTCCGCCCCTTCGTACAGCACCGTGGCGACGAGGGCGATCAGGATGCCGGCCTCGGCGACCGTCCACCACCAGCCGCTACGGGCCCGGGCGGCGCGGGCCTGGCGGGTCAGCGCGTGGCAGAGCGCGGCCTGGAAGCCGAGTGCGGGCAGGGACGCCGCCCAGACCACGGCCGCGTCGGCGTCCTCGAGCCAGTCGCGGGCGGGGACGGCGCTGAGCACGGTGGAGAGCAGGAACGCCAGCACGGCGAGGTACCAGAGCGTCAGGCGCAGGGGGATCTCCGGGCGGGCCCGGGCGAGCTTGATCCAGCCGATCAGGACGAACGCCGTGCCGAGCACCTCGGAGTAGTCGTAGCGGTCGGGCGGCGCCTTGGTGAACACCACGAGCGCGAGGCCGGCGGCGATCCAGTACAGCGGCTTCATCGGCCGGCGCCCGTGACCAGCCAGCGGTCACCGGCGGAGCGGTGCAGCAGCGTGGCCAGGCGTCCGCCCATGAAGAGCACACCGAACACCACCCACAGCCAGGGCAGCCCGGCGCCCAGCCCACTCGTCAGCAGCACGACCGGAGCGTAGCCGCAGAGCACGATCAGCCCGGCGACCGCCAGGTAGCGGCCGTCACCGGCCCCGATCAGGACGCCGTCCAGCACGAAGACGACACCGGCGATCGGCTGGGCGGCGGCTGCGACCAGCAGCACCGGGACCAGCGCATCACGCACGCCCTGGTCGGGAGTGAACAGCGCACCGAGCCACGGGCTCGAAGCGGCGAGCAGGACGCCGGTGACGACGCCGCTCACGATGCCCCAGCCCACCATCCGGTTCGTTACGGCACGAGCGGCGGCCACGTCGCCTGCGCCGAGATGGCGTCCGGTGATGGCCTGGGCGGCGATTGCGATCGCGTCGAGCACGAACGCGAGGAAGCCCCACAGGGTCAGCGCCAGCTGGTGGGTGGCGATGGGGACCGCGTCGTCGCCGGCCGGGCCGGTCGAGCCGGCCGCGATCACCACCGCGTACGTCGTGACGAGCAGCGAGGCGCGCAGGGTCAGGGTCCGCACCAGCAGGGGTACGCCGGCCCGGGCTGCCGCACGGACCCCGGGCAGGTCGGGGCGCAGGTCGGCGCCCTCCCGGCGCGCGGCCCGGATCACGACGAGCACCAGCGCCACGGCCATCGAGGCCTGCGCGATCACCGACCCGAGCGCCGAACCGGCGATCTCCAGGCGCGGGACCGGCCCGCCGCCGTACACGAGGAGGATGTTGAGGCCGATGTTCGCGATGTTGCCGACGATGGCGACGACGAGCGGCGTCCGTGTGTCCTGGAGGCCGCGCAGCACCCCGGTCGTGGCGAGGACGAGGAGCAGCGGCGTGATGCCGCCCGCGGCGATCCGGAGGTACGTCGTCGCGGGGTCGTTGACCGCGGCGGACGCGCCGAACAGGGAGACGAGCGGACCGGCCAGCAGGGTGGTCGCGAGGGTCACCGGGACGCCGATCGCGACGGCGAGCCAGAGGCCGTCGATCCCCTGGGCGAGCGCCGCGCGGCGGTGCCCGGCGCCGAGCTGGCGAGCGACGCTGGCCGTCGTGCCGTACGCGAGGAACACGCAGAGTCCGACGATGGTGGCCAGCACGGTCCCGGCGATGCCGAGGCCGGCGAGCTCGCGGGTGCCGAGGTGGCCGACGACGGCGGCGTCGCCGAGCAGGAACAGCGGCTCGGCGACCAGGGCCAGGAACGCGGGGACGGCCAGCCGGGCGATCTCCCGGTCGAGCAACCGGTGCTCGGGGCGTCGGGCGAGAGGGTTCACACGCATGTGAACCCGACCGGTGGATAACTCGGGTGCAGTTGTGGATAGGCGATCGCGGTGGCGTCAGCCCCGGGGTGGCGGAGGGCAGACCCCTTGTGACACCCGGATGTCCGGAAAGTGAACGGGATCACACTGATCTTTTTCTTCATCCACAGGCTTGGGAGAATGTTTGTGCAGGTCAGCGGCCATTTTGCCCCTTGCATGTCCCCTCCCTCCACAGGTTCCTCCCCAGCCCGTGCACACCGTCTCCGCGTGTCGTCCACGGGGTGTCGCAGGTTATCCCCAGCCCCTGTGTACAGGCCGCTTTCGCGGCAGGGCTACTGACCCGTAGGTTGCCAGTCCGGGTGCACGACGCCCCTCCCGGGGTATGGCGCGTGGCTCCCCCTTTGAGTCGGGGCCGGTCCGTACCGTGTTGGCCAGTTCGTTCGATCAAACAGCAGTGCAACGACAGAGGGAGAGGGCACCGTGAGTCTCACGGACGACGCGCCGTCGTGGACGTCGGAGCCACCCGCGCAGTGGGGTGATGGTCCCGCGGCGTACGCACCGGGTGACTCCCCGCAGCAGTCCGCCGGTGGCCGCGTGCCACCGCAGGACATGGCGGCGGAGCAGTCCGTGCTCGGCGCCATGCTCATCTCCAAGGACGCCATCGCCGATGTCGTCGAGGTCCTCCGCGGCCCCGACTACTACCGTCCGGCGCACGAGGCGATCCACGAGACGATCCTCGACCTCTACAGTCGCGGCGAACCCGCCGACATGGTCACGGTCGCCGGCGAGCTGCAGCGCCGTGGCGAGCTGCAGAAGGTGGGCGGGGCGCCGTACCTCCACACCCTGGCCGCCAACGTCCCGATCGCCGCCAACGCCGGCTTCTATGCCGAGATCGTGCGCGAGAAGTCGATCCTGCGCCGCCTGGTCAACGCCGGCACCAAGATCGTCCAGATCAGCTACGCCGGCGAGGGCGACGTCGACAGCATCGTCAACGAGGCGCAGGCCGAGGTCTACCAGGTCACCGACCGCCGCAAGGCCGAGGACTACGCGCCGCTGGGCGACATCATGGACGGCGTCCTCGACGAGATCGAGGCGATCGAGAACCGTGAGTCCGGCATCTACGGCGTCCCGACCGGGTTCGCCGACCTCGACGACCTGACCAACGGCCTGCACGCCGGCCAGATGATCGTCGTCGCCGCTCGACCGGCCATGGGCAAGTCAACGCTGGCTCTCGATTTCTGCCGCGCCGCCTCGATCCACAACAACATGACGAGCGCCTTCTTCAGCCTCGAGATGACGCGCGCCGAGATCGTGATGCGCCTGCTCTCGGCCGAGGCACGCATCCCGCTCAACCACATCCGCAACGGCAAGATGGGCACCGAGGAGTGGGACCGCCTGGCCCGCCACGTCGCCAAGATCTCCGCGGCGCCGATGTTCATCGACGACTCCCCGAACATGACGATGACCGAGATCCGCGCCAAGGCGCGCCGGCTCAAGCAGAAGCACGACCTCCGGATCCTCGTCATCGACTACCTCCAGCTGATGAGCTCCGGCAAGAAGGTCGAGTCGCGTCAGCTCGAGGTCTCGGAGTTCTCGCGGCAGATGAAGCTGCTGGCCAAGGAGCTCGAGGTCCCGATCATCGCGCTGTCGCAGCTGAACCGTGGTCCCGAGCAGCGCGCCGACAAGAAGCCGATGATGAGCGACCTTCGCGAATCCGGGTCAATTGAGCAG
>NZ_JBMCZA010000047.1:0-13360 GCF_048654705.1 Nocardioides sp. CPCC 206348 | reverse complement strand
CGCGCCGACAAGAAGCCGATGATGAGCGACCTTCGCGAGTCGGGTTGCCTGACGGCCGACACCCGGCTGATGCGAGCGGACACCAATGCCGAGATCACCCTCGGTGAGCTGATGGCGACCGGCGCGACCGATGTGCCGGTCTGGGCGCTCGACGACCGGCTCAAGCTGGTGCCGCGCACCCTGACCCACGCCTTCCCGAGCGGCACGAAGCCGGTCTTCGAGGTGACCCTCGCCTCCGGTCGACGAGTGCAGGCCACGGGCAACCACCCGTTCTTGACCTACAACGGCTGGATGCCGCTGGCCGAACTGCCCGAGGGCAGTCGCGTCGGCGTGATCCGGCACGTGCCGCCTCCCCTGGAGATCACGCCGCGGGACGCCGACGAGGTGGTCGTGCTGGCGCACATGCTGGGTGACGGATCCTTCGTCAAGCGCCAGCCGATCCGCTACGCGAGCCAGGACGAAGCGAACCTCACCGCGGTGACCGAGGCGGCGAGCCGCCGGTTCGGGATCACGGCCATTCGGGATGAGTACGCCGCCGCGCGGGTCACCACGCTTCGCCTGCCGGCGCCGTATCGGCTCGCCCGTGGTCGGCGGAACCCGATCGCCGCCTGGCTCGACGAGGACGGCCTGTTCGGGCTTCGCAGCCACGAGAAGTTCGTTCCGGACTGGGTGTTCTCGCTGCCGAAGGAACAGGTCGGCCTGTTCATCCGGCACCTCTGGGCCACCGACGGATGTGTCCACTGGGACGAGAAGCGCCGCCTCGGACGACTCTTCTACGCGTCGACCAGCCGCCGTCTCATCGATGACCTCGCGCGCCTGCTCGGCCGGTACAACGTGTTCACTCGGGTCAAGCGGGTGCGCAAGGAGGGTTACCGCGATGGTTTCCACCTCCACATCTACGGCGTCGCGAACCAGCTGCGGTTCATCGACGAGATCGGCGTCCACGGCGCGCGCGGCGTCACCGCCGCTCGTATCGGCGAGCTGATTCGCGAGGTGCAGCCCAACACCAACGCCGACACGATCCCGGTGGAGGTGTGGGACGACGTGCGGTCGATCCTCAGCGACGAGGGCATCACCCACCGCGACTTCGCGGCCGCGATGGAGACCCAGTTCTCCGGCTCCACCATGTGGAAGCACTCTCCCAGCCGCGAGCGCCTGGCCAAGGTCGCGACCGTGCTGGACTCTGCGGACCTCGAGGTTCTGGCCACCAACGACGTCTACTGGGACTCGATCAAGTCGATCGAAGCGGTGGGCGAGAAGCCCGTGTACGACGCCACGGTGCTGGGTGTCCACAACTTCGTCGCCGAGGGCATCGCCCTCCACAACTCGATTGAGCAAGATGCCGACATGGTGATCCTGCTGCACCGCGAGGACGTCTACGAGAAGGAATCGACCCGCCCCGGCGAGGCCGACCTGATCGTGGCCAAGCACCGTAACGGCGCCACCCGCGACGTCACCGTGGCCTTCCAGGGTCACTACAGCCGCTTCGTCGACATGGCCCACTGAGAGCTGCCCCTGTCGAGATGCAGTGAAGTTGGAAATTGCCTACGTGTTGTTGAACAACTCGCGTTATGTCGGGCGCCATCCGCGATGGAGCGCGAGCTTGTGGGTCCGGGCCGATAGATTCGGGATGAGACGTCGTCGGATGGCAGAACGTGGAGTGCTCGTGAGATCACAGCTGGATCGCGGGTGTGCTGCTGTGCTCGAAGCGTTGGCCGAGCGCGGGAGACGCGCGTGACCATCACACAGCCGATCCTCGGCGAGCAGGCTGTGAGGTCGCGGCACCGGGTGAAGACCTACGGCGAGGTGTTCACTCCGCGTCACATGGTCGACCAGATGCTCGATCTGGTCGCGGAGGACCTGGAGACCGGCCCGGATTTCGTCGACAAGACGTTCCTCGAGCCGGCGGCGGGCCATGGCAATTTCCTCGTCGCGATCCTCCGCCGCAAGCTCCACGCGATCGAGAAGCGGCTTCCCGCTGAGGCGTGGGCGACCGAGTCGCTCTTCGCGCTCGCCTCGATCTACGGGATCGAGCTCCTCGAGGACAACCACCAGGACGCCAAAGCGGTCATGCTCGCCGAATTCCACAGCTTCCACCATGCCCACGGCACGCCCTGCGGCCCCGAGACCGATCTGCACAGAGCCGCGGTCTTCCTGATCGAGACGAACATCGTGCGAGGCAACACCCTGACCGGACGGAACCCCCACGGAGAGGACCTCCAGCTCTCCTGGTGGCATCGAATCGACGGAAAGCCCGGCGAGGTCCAGCGCGATCCGTTTACGCTCGCCTCCCTGCGTGACGACGCCGGCTTCGACTTCACCGTCTACGCCCGATACCGGGCGTGCCGGATCGACAAGGTCCACGAACCAGAGAAGCCCGATGCCTAGCCCGAAGATCAGCACCTATCGCGAGATCGTCCCCCTGATCTATTCGTGGCGGACACCGGACATCCCGAAGTACGACGGCTGGGAGAAGATCGGCTACACCGAGCAGGAGAGCGCTGACGCTCGCATCGCTCAGCAGGCCTCGCAGCTTTCGGTCGAGAAGCAGAAGGTGTGGTCGCGCCGGGCGCTGTTCACCTCCGAGGCCGGCGGGCGCTTCAAGGACACCGACTTCCACGACTACTTGAAGCAGCAGGGCGTCGAGCGCGAGACCCATCCGCGCACCGAGTGGCACCACTTCGCTCCAGCGCCGAAGTCGTCCCTGGACTACTTCAACGACTTCGCGGGCCAGGACTTCCCTGAGTTGCCTGTCACCGGTGGCGAGCAGGAGTACGAGCTGCGGCCCGAGCAGCAGGCGGCCGTTGACCAGGCGGTCGCGGCCTTCAAAGGCGGCGATGACGAGGTGCTGTGGAACGCCAAGCCTCGTTTTGGAAAGACCCTGACGACCTACGACTTGATTCGGACCCTCGACCTGCGCAAGGTCCTGATCGTCACGAACCGTCCGGCGATCGCGAACTCCTGGTTCGACGACTTCTCGCGCTTCATCGGCCACCAGACGACCTTCAAGTTCGTCTCGGACTCTGCGTCGCTTGCTTCACGCACACCGATGACACGGGATCAGTGGCGCGCCTACTCGCTCAACCATCAGGACGACGACCCGCGCATCGTGGAGTTCCTTTCACTTCAGGACCTCAAGGGGTCGCAGTACTTTGGCGGCACCTACGACAAGCTCAAGCACATCGCCCAGTTCGACTGGGACCTGCTGGTGATCGACGAGGCTCACGAGGGCATCGACACCACCAAGACCGACGTCGCCTTCGACCAGATCAAGCGGAAGTGGACGCTGCACCTGTCGGGTACACCGTTCAAGGCGCTCGCATCCGGAAAGTTCGGTCCGGATCAGATCTTCAACTGGACCTACGAGGACGAGCAGGTCGCTCGTCAGGGCTGGGTCGACGACGGGAAGGAGAACCCGTATGCGGCCTTGCCGACGCTCAATCTCCTGACCTATCAGGTCTCGCGCATGATCGCGGACCGCTTGGCCGAGGGCGTCGCCGTCGCCGAGGACGAGGCGAACATCGACTTCGCCTTCGACCTCGGCGAGTTCTTCGCGACCAAGGAAAGCGGCTTCTTCGAGCACGAGGCCGAGGTCATCAAGTTCCTGGACTGCCTGGCGACCAACGAGAAGTACCCATTCTCGACCCCGGAGCTGCGAGACGAGATCCGGCACTCATTCTGGCTGCTCAACCGCGTCGCCTCGGCAAAGGCCCTCGAGAAGCTCCTCAAGAAGCACGACGTCTTCAAGGACTACACGATCGTCCTCGCCGCAGGCGACGGGAAGTCGGGTGAGGACGACGCAGATGTGGTCGCGGTCGGCAAGTCACTCGACAAGGTGCGGGCAGCCATCGCTGAGGCCGAGAAGCACGACGGCAAGACCATCACTCTGTCGGTGGGCCAGCTCACCACGGGCGTCACCGTGCCGGAGTGGACCGCGGTCATCATGCTGTCGAACCTGTCGTCGCCGGCCCAGTACATGCAGGCAGCGTTCCGAGCTCAGAACCCCTGCACTTTCGAGCGCGCCGGACACGTCTATCAGAAGCAGAACTCCTACATCTTCGACTTCGCGCCCGAGCGCACACTCCGGATCTTCGACGCCTTCGCCAACAACCTGCATGCGAACCCGTCGGGGGACCCGCAGGTCCGCCACGAGAACATCCGGACCCTGTTGAACTTCTTCCCTGTGCTCGGCGAGGACGCCGAGGGCCGGATGATCGAGCTCGACGCCGCGCAGGTGCTGACCTTCCCGCAGGTCTTCAAGGCCCGCGAGGTCGTGCGCCGTGGCTTCCTGTCGAACCTGCTCTTCGCCAACGTCGCCGGCATCTTCCGCTACTCCGAGCACGTCAAGGAGATCCTCGAAAAGCTCCCTACCGCCAAGCAGGGCAAGGTCAGAAACGGTGACCCCATCGAGATCCCGGTGCCAGCCCCTGTCACCGACTCGGACGGCAACGTCCAGGTCGACGTCGAGACCGTCATCAACCCCAAGGTCGAAGCGCTCGGCAAGCCTGTCTGGAATATCAACGACATCCCGCCGGCCGAACCCGACGCTCCGGCAGCCACCACCGCCACAGCGATCGCCAAAGCAGTGACCGAGCAGACCAAGGCCAAGCGCGAGGAACTGAAGGAGGAGTACTCCCTCACCAACAAACAGGTCGAGCGCGACGAGAAGCGCACCGAACAGGCCGTCAAGGATCAGGTTGAGCGCGCCTACACCGAGCACAACATCGCGACCAAACACCTCGACGACGAGCTGAAGAACGCCGCCACCGAAGCTGAGGCCGAGGCAGCTCAGGCCAAGAAGGTCGAGCAGGACCAGGCCTTCCAGGCGAACATCCTCGCCATCGTCAACAAGACGATGGAAGAGATCGTGCCCGAGGTCGTCACCCGCGAGGAGACCAAGAAGGAGCAGAAGCGGGCGAACCAGACCATGGACGACGCCCGCTCCCACCTCCGAGGGTTCGCCCGCACGATCCCGATGTTCCTCATGGCCTACGGCGACCGAGACATCCGACTGTCGAACTTCGACGACTACACGCCCGACGACGTCTTCGAGGAGATCACCGGCATCACCGAGGCCGAGTTCCGCCTGCTCCGCGACGGCCAGCAGGTCACCGAGGAGAACGGCGCGGTGACGACGATCCCCGGCCTGTTCGACGAAGCGGTCTTCGACCAGTCGATCCAGGAGTTCCTGGACAAGAAGCAGGCGCTGGCCGACTACTTCGACGACGCGCAGACCGAGAACATCTTCGCCTACATCCCGCAGCAGAAGACGTCACTGGTCTTCACGCCGCAGTCGGTCGTCAAGACGATGGTGGACATTCTCGAGGCCGAGAACCCGGGCATCTTCAGCGATCCGGGCAAGACGTTCGCCGACCTCTTCTCGACGGCCGGTCTCTTCCTCATGGAGATCGTGCGGCGCCTCGACACCGGCCTGGCAGCCGCTATCCCCGACCAGGATGAGCGCCTGCGACACATCCTCACCACGCAGATCTTCGAGATGAGCCACGACAAGATCTTCCATGCGATCACCGTCGAGGCCGTCTCTGGTGGCGTCCCGGAACGCAGGGCGTGGATCAAGGACTCCGGCCACTTCAAGGTGGGCAACCTCGCCAAGATGAGTGCGGCTGAACGGCAGACGGTCGTTGACGAGATGCTGGGAGACAGCTGACATGACGAAGAAGTTCGATGTGGTGATCGGCAATCCTCCCTATCAGGAGGAGGCACAGGGAGGGGGCACGCGCGACACGCCCATCTACCACCAGTTCATGGACGCCGCCTACGAGGTCGGCGCCAAGGTGGTTCTGATCACGCCGGCGCGCTTCCTGTTCAATGCAGGCTTCACGCCCAAGGCGTGGAACGAGAAGATGCTGGCCGACGAGCACCTGAGCGTGGCTCACTACGAGCCTGACTCGAACCAGCTGTTCCCAAGCCTTACCGACCCCATCAAGGGCGGCATCGCCGTCACCTATCGCGACTCGGACCTCAAGCTCGGCCCCATCGGCTTCTTCGCCAAGCACCCCGAGCTCAACACGATTCTGCACAAGGTCCGCGAGTCAGTAACGACCTTCATCGATGGGGAGGTGTCGAGTGGGCGTGCTTACGCCTTCACACAGGCCATGCACGATGCCTACCCGGAAGCAACAAGCGTCATGTCGAGTGACGCACAGTTCCGTGTCAGTACGAACGCCTTTGAGCAGCTCGCGTTCCTCTTTCACGAGACCAGGCCGGATGACGGCGATGACTATGTGCGACTCGTCGGAGTGATCAAGAACAGGCGCGCGTCGCGTTGGCTTCGCAGCGACTACCTCACCGGCCCTGAAAGCTTCGGCAAGTACAAGGTGTCGGTCCCTGCGGCGAACGGGTCGGGGTCGACCACCGACTTCTTCGGCGTCCCGCTGAACAATCCGACGGTCCTGGAGCCGCGGGTCGCGGTGACGCAGACGTTCATCACCATCGGGTCGTTCGACACCGAGTCCGAGGCACAGGCGTGCCTGAAGTACCTCAAGTCCAAGTTCGCCAGGACAATGCTCGGCGTCCTGAAGATCACCCAGCACAACCCGCGGAGCACGTGGAAGTACGTTCCGGCGCAGGACTTCACGAGCGCATCGGACATCGACTGGAGCAAGACCATCCCCGAGATCGACGCCGAGCTCTACGCGAAGTACGGGCTCGACGCCGACGAGATCGCCTTCATCGAGGCCAAGGTCACGCCCATGGAGTGAGCTTCGCCGCGAGCCTCAGAGGACTCCTTCACCGAGGCCGCGGCGACGTCATGACGACGCCAACGGATCGCGAGGATCGACCAGCACGGCCTCGCCACGTCGGTACGCGGACACACTCTCGACGAACCTCGTGAGTCCCTGGAGGTCGCTGTCCGTGATGAGGTCGAGGTAGCTGAAGGCGGCCTCGAGCGGGGCTTGCTGCGGCGGCATCAGGCTGTGCGCGAGGAACTTGTCGAAGCCGCCGTACCCGTCCAGGAGCCACTCGACCTGAAGGATCAGGCGCTCGATCTCAGCGACCGGGAGGGCGGGCGCATCGAGTCCGGTGGAGAGCTTGAGTTGTGCCCACGTGCGATGGAGTTGCGTGCGCTCCCTGCTGAACTTCGCGCGACAGGCTCCGCTGCAGAATCGCTGACGTCGGCCGCGCACGCCGGGCCGGAAGCGGACCTTCTTGCTGCATCCCGGCCGTGCGCAGGATGCAGTCTGGTCGAGCCGATCGCGCACGACCTCGATCTCCGCAGCAGTCAGAGGGCCAACCTGCTCCATGGAATTCGCCTCCTAACCATTACGCACGCGTGCGAATTAACGCACGCGCGGATCCGGATCCTTGGCCAAGCGTCATGGCTCATCATAAAGCGCACGACGCTTCAGCCTGGGCCGTGCGATTTTCTCGACGCACGCGCGAAACCGGCGTACGGTCTGCGTTAGGAGCATCCCGGACGCGGCTGAGGACGCAGAAGGGGCGCCGTTGCGCTAACAACGACGCCCCACAACGGGAGCCCCGAGGCCAACAGCGATGCAAGCGAAGGGGTCCGTCGTGACCGAGTCTATTGACGACTGCAGATTGGTTCCACCGAACGGACGGGAGCCTGCCGGCGGCCAGCCGTGAGCGCCGCGGTCTGGTTCGTCTCTATGGAGCGTCCGGGGTCTAGGGCGGAGTGGGACTGCGCGACGCTTGGCCCCCCGGACGCGACTGATCTCCTGCCGACCCGTAGGCCCTCGTCCGGGGACTTCTCCCGCCACATTCCGCGGCGTGCCCACGCCGCAACCACCGGCACGACCATCGAGCTCGAATCCGGCCTCGAGCATGACCTGCTGCGATGGCTCGACCAACGTGCTGACGTCACCTGGCTCGTCGCTCAGCCAGTCCGGTTTCACTTCCCCGCCACGGGACTCCGCCGCGCTGTGGCTCACACGCCGGACCTGTTGAGTCAGCACGCCGATGGCTCGGTCGCGCTTTGGGACGCACGGCCCACCGAGCGTCGTACCGACGATTTCCTGTTCAAAGCCGCGATGACCGCCGAGGCGTGCCGACGCGTCGGATGGAGCCACGAGGTGTTCTCCGGATTGCCCACCGCCACGCGGATGAACCTCCTCTGGCTCAACGGCTACCGCCGCCCGATGCCCTGGCACCCTGAGTGGTGCCGCGAGATCGAGAGCCTGCTTCGCCTGCGACCGTGGACGCTCGGGGAGCTCCGCGCTCGCGACGATGGGTCCGGCGAACTCGTCGCGACGCTGTGGCACCTCATTGCCTCGGGCAAGATCGAGTGCGACCTTGCGGCACCAATTCGTGAGCCGAGCGTGTTGGCGTGGCGCGAGGACTATCCGCCCATTAGTGAGGATGGGAGGCGCGCGTCCGCTGCTCCAGCAGTGCTGGACGCCATCCGGACCGGTGACGTCCTGCTCTCGACCCGACTGCGACGGGCACAGCTTTGAGCCGGCAGCGGATCGTCCTCAGGGTCGGCGAACGAGTGCTCATGCCGACCGGGATGGGCGTGGTGACCCGAATCCAAAGGGATGGCTACTCGATCGACGCCGCGAACGGCGCGATCCAGGATGTCGCCTGGACCGATCTCGTCCCGTTCGCCTCCCTCCACCCTGACGGCGAGAGGGCGATCCAACGCCAACTGAGCCCGTGGTGGGAACTGCTGCCCGAGGCAGCGCGACAGGAGGCGCTCGACCGGCTCGAGGTCGTCATGGAGATCATGACGGGCTTTCGCGATGGCCTGGTCGAGCTTGCGCGAGAGGGCGAACCCTTCGCTCCGTACGGTGAGTGGTACGGCGCGTCGCTCCACCAGAGGTGCCTGAGCATGGTCAACGAACTCAACCGCGAACGCGAGGCCGACCGGGCCCACCAGCGCCGCATCGTCAACGGCGAGCTGAAAGGTCGTCCAGCCAGCCTGAGCGGGGTCAAGAGGTGGATCGCATCCTACGAGCGCACCGGCCTGCTGGGACTCGTCGACGGCCGCAAGAGCCGCCGAGCCATGGGATTCGAGGTCCTGGATCCCGACTTCCGAGCCGCGATCCTCGAGATCGTTGAAACGTTCGATGGAGACCGCTCCGCCGTCAACAACAAGGAGATCCTGCGCCGAGCACGAGTGGCCATGAAGCAGGCTGGGAAGGTCGGCTACCCCCAGTCAGTTCGCGCTGCGGGCGAGTTCGTGTCGTGGCTGTTCAAGGAACGCGGACACACCACGCGCTCCCAGCGCAGCAACGCGATCCGCGGCACCTCGGGCAAGACCCATTTCCCGGCCATCCGCCCCGGACAGGTCGTCGCCATCGACGCCACGCGGGCAGACGTACTGGTCTGGGACCCCCTGCACGAACGGGCCATGTCGGTCGAGATCCTCACTGCCCTCGATGTCGCATCCCGATGCGTCCTGGCGTGCCGGGTGGTCCCCAAGAGCGCCGATTCCGTCGACGCAGGTCTGCTGCTGTACGACGTCATGCGGCCCTTCCACCTGGTCGTCGTGGGCACTCAGGTCTCGGACTGGCGTTGGGCCGGCGTCCCCGCGCTCTTGGATCTGAGTGGGCTCGCTACATCTGAACGTGGACCGCTCGCACCGATCGGCACGCTGCAGGGCTGTCACACCATCCCGGCTGTCTACCCGGAGGGCATCAGGTGCGACCACGGATCGATCTTCGTCTCGGCCCACTTCCGTGCACTGTGCGACGACCTCGGCATCGATCTCCTGCTCAGCCGCGGCCGGCGTCCATCGGACAACGCTCACGGCGAGAGGATCCACCTGACCTACGACGCGTTCTGGCAACAGCTCCCCGGCTACAAGTCCAACAACGTCTCCGGCCGCGGACGCAAGGTCGATCAGGAGCCGCTCTACACCGCGGCCGAGCTCGAAGTCCTCCTCCGACGGTGGATCGCCCTCGACTACCACCAGACCTGGCACGAAGGCATCACAGTCCCGGACGCACCGGGCACGAGGCTCTCACCCATCGAGTGCTTCGACGCTCTCTTGGAGGCAACGGGCCGCATCGACATTCCGGTTCACGGCCCACACGCGTTCCTGCCGATTCGCTGGGGAACCGTCAGCCACTCCGGCATCGAGTTCGACAACCTCGTCTACGACTCCAAGAGGCTCGACGACTTCCGCAACGTTCGCAACGGTCAGTACCGCGCCAAGGACCGCGCGATGCCGTTCTTCTACGACCCTCACGACGTGTCCCGTGTTTGGTGGATGGATCCCGACACGGAGGTGATCCACGAGATCCCCTGGCGTGGCAAGGATCGGCTGGAGGCTCCGATGACCGATGCCGTCCTCGCCGCAGTCCGAAAGCGCATCGCACGGCGCGGCGGCAACCTCGCCCTCAACAAGCGCAGCGTGGATGAACTGATTCTCAGGGAGTTGACCCAGCTCGTGGCCGAGCCGCCAACTTCCGAGACCAGGGCCCTGCTCTCTGCAGCGGCACGCCGCGTCGAGGCGTCGAGGCGGGATCACGATGAGGTGACCGCCGGGGCTGGTCTGTTCTACGACGGCGTGGTTACCCCTCTCCGCCCGCGTCGACCCGCCACTGACGACGGGTTCGACATCGACGCCGAGTGGCCGGACTACGACGAGGTTGGCGACTAATGGACGCCGAGCTGTGGCACCACCAAGCAACAGGACCGGCGGTTGCTGCGCCGCAGCCCGTCACGGCCGCCGATCTGGACGCCATGAGCCCCATGGGCAGGAGCACCTACGCCGACGCGGTGCGCGCTGCTCTGCGGGCGCAGTGTGTCTCCTCGCCCGTGCATGACGCCACCGCCACCGCGGTCGACCGCGCGCTGGAGTCCGCGCTCCTCGAGCCGCCCGGCGCCCGCACGATCCTGGCCCTCTCGGCGCCGTACACCGCCGGCAAGTCGACGCTCATCAAGAGCTGGGCGCAGGACCGGTACCGAACCTGGGCGAAGGCGACCCGATCGACCAGGCCCCGATGGACGCCGGCGCCTGGGGTCACTGCCGACCTGGTCCCGGTCTGCTATCTCACCCTCCTTTCGGAGTCGCGCAGCAAGGACCTCTACACGCAGATCCTCTCCTTCGTCGGCTACCCGGCCAGCGGCGTGGAGCGGACCCTCGCGCTGCGCGCGGTCAAGGCACTCCAGACGCACGGTGTACGTCTCGTCATCCTCGACGACGCGCACATGCTCCGCACCACCTCGGTCACTGGTCGCGCCACCTTGAACGCGGTCAAGCACCTCAACACCGAGCTCGGTGAGGTCGGGGGCGTCCTCATGCTCGTCGGCGCCGAACTGACCGGCGGTGACGTGCTCAGCGACCCCCAGATCCGCGGTCGGCTCTCCGAGCACACCCTCGCCCCTTACGAGGTCGACACGGCAACCGGACGCGCGCAGTGGCAACGATTCCTGAAGAACTGCGAGGACCTGCTCCTCCCATACCTGCCCGACGAGCAGCCAGGTCTGTTCTCGTCCCGTCTGGCCGGCTACCTGTGGCGCCGCACCCAGGGGTACGTAGGCGACACGACACGCCTGCTGATCGACGCAACCGCGACCGCGATCGAGACCGGTGCGCCACTCGACCGCGCCATCCTCGACCCGATCTGGGTGAGCCAGCGCGCACAGGACGCACAGATCGACCAGACCCGATCCAAGACCGCCAGGCGAGCCGCCTCCAGGCCGGCGGCCCGATGACGCCGCGGCTCCCGATCAGCATCGACCCGTACCCGGACGAGTCGATCGCCTCGATGCTGCGGCGCCTCAGCACGGCCACCGGCATCCCGGTCCACAATCTCCATCCGTGCGGCGTCAGCGACCGCCTCACGGATCGTCAAATGGGTGCCCTCGCTCGCACCCTGGGGCTGCCGCCGCGACGACTGCGCACCCACACCCTCCACCACCGGCTCGCTGGGCGGCACAGCCGAAAGCCGGCGAGCATCGAGCTCCGTCGCACCGACAGAATCATCTGCTCTGCATGCGGAATCGGCAGCCTGTGGAGCGGCCTGGTCTGGGTCAGCCACTGCCCGAGCTGCCAAGCCCTTCTCAACGAGGGCGTGACTGTCGACAGAGCGGTTCACGCACTGGAGATGCAGGACGCCTTCCTGCGATCGATGCGAGCACCAAACCTTGGGTTCGCCGATCGCCGCCTGCGGTTGCTGCGTCTCCTGCGTCTCCACGTTCACCTCGCCACCGTTCACGCCGCCACAGGTGCCCGACCGGCCGGGTCGTGGCAGGCCCCCGCCTGGATCGCCGGGTTCGCCGAACACGCCTGGCCGGCCAGCCGGACCGTCCAGGCAACCCGCGACCTGATCGGCGAACGCACGTTGACCCATCTCGGCGAGGCCCCAGCCCCGGAGGACGACTGCCCGGCGGCCCGTCAGGCGCTCCACGACCAGCTCCGCGGCTCCCGGATCACGGAGGCGGAGATCCCTGACTTCCTCCACCCCCGGCATCGAGCCTTGGACGTCGACGCGGCCGGCGAAGACCTCGGCCACGGCATCGCACGGGCCCTGCGCCGTGAAGCCATCCACGCAGCGACCGGAGCACGACCGACAGTCGCCCAGTTGGACGAGCGGTACGGCGACCTGCGCAAGCGGCCCATGACCGCGACCTGCGTCCAGCACCTTGGCAACACATCCGCTGGACTGCGGATCCTGGCTCGCGAGGCCGACCGACTCGCGCATGCTGGCATCCGCGACTACCGCTACCGACGCGCCGTCCTGATGACTCTGCATTCCGTCCCGATCTCGGCGCTCGCGCTCACAGCCGTGCCTCGCACGCCACGCGACCAGAGGCTGGCCGCCGCCTGGATCTGGCTGGAGCTCACCCAGGGCACGCTCGGGCTGAGCCCTCACCACGCCGGGATGCGACGGGAACTGCGCTCATTCGATCAAGCGCTCCTCGGGGAGGATCGGCTCGTCCTCATCGAGTACGGCCACCAGCTCCTCGGCGCCGTCGCCGCCGACGTCTCTCGTGACGCCCAACAGGCGGTCACCCGGGCAGCGAGACATGCCGATGCTGGCTGACCTGACACCGCTACCGGTCACCATCGCCCCCGTCGCCGGAGAAGCACTCGACGGATATCTCGAGCGGCTGGGAGCCGCGAACGCGCTCCCTCACCCCGTCCTCGTGCAGCGCCTCTCCGAAGCAGGCGCACCCACAGCCTTTCTGAGCGTCGCACCAGCGGAGCGGTTGATCGCGAACCTTGCTGCGCTGACCGGACTCGACCCGGTCGCGCTGCGGTGCTGCACATTGGCGAGCATGGTTGGCATCGACACCGACGGACTCGAGCCCGCGAAGAAGAACACCTGGCGTCGAGTCGCCGCCCGTGGCTGGCCGCCCGTTCACGGCACCGCGCTGTGCCCACGTTGCCTCGACGGCGACGGGATCTGGCAACTCAGCTGGCGCCACC
>NZ_JBMCZA010000046.1:0-912 GCF_048654705.1 Nocardioides sp. CPCC 206348 | reverse complement strand
CGGACCGTCGTAGATGTCGAAGTGGTCGAGGGGATAGGCGAGGAGTTCGCCATACGGGCTGGCCAGCGCAGCGGCACGCCGCGACGACGCGGGCGGGGTGACCGAGTCGTTCTCGCCGACCTGGACGAGCAGGGGTGCCCGCAGTCGGGAGACGTGGCGGATCGGCCGGTTGAAGGCGACCTCGAGGGCGACGCGGGCACACACCTCGTTGCGCCAGGTGGGACCGGCCAGTGCCGTGCAGCCGGCCAGGGCGCCCGGTCCGGTCAGCACAGCGTTCGAACCGGGCTCACCCACCAGTGGAACGTGGTGCGGGTCGCGACCGAGGACGGAGCGTGCCGCGTCGCGGACGCCGTGGGTCACCAGCGGCGCGAGCCTGCGCACTCCGCCGTGTCGATACATGGCGAGCAGCGCTGCCAGGCCGTCCATGGCGGGCGTCATCGCCACGACGGCCGCGATGCGTCCGTCCGCGACCGCGACAGGGACGACGTGGCCGCCGGAGTACGACGTCCCCCAGAGCACGACCTGATCCGGATCGACTCCTGGCAACTGCCGTGCTGCGGCGATCGCCGCGACGTAGTCGACCCGCTGTCGGCGGAACGAGACGTGCTGGCGGGGTGTGCCGGCCGAGTCGCCGAACCCGCGGTAGTCGAACAACAGGACGTCGAGTCCGGCGGCGGCGAACCCTTCGGCGAACCCCAGCATGCCGGTGTCGCGCGTGCCGCCGAAGCCGTGGGCCATGACGACGCACGGCCGGCCGTGCTCGCCGGCGAACCGGTCGCCCTGGCCGCGAAGGTGCCAGGCCGCACAGGGCACGCCAGCACTGGGAAAGGTGATGGTCTCCATGTCAGCCGACCTGGGCGAGAGCCGGGCGCACGGCGGTGAAGTGCAGTGCGCCGTCGTCGATGGGGTCCT
>NZ_JBMCZA010000045.1:0-1516 GCF_048654705.1 Nocardioides sp. CPCC 206348 | reverse complement strand
CCGAAGGTGAACCGTCAACCCTCAACCGAGACAACACACAAGAACGGGTGCCCCAGGCAAGAGTCGAACTTGCGACCTTTCGCTTAGGAGGCGGCTGCTCTATCCACTGAGCTACTGGGGCGGCGGTGGACCATCTTGTCAGGTCGGGATGGTCGCGCGCGAAGCGGATTGGGTCCGTGGCCGCTGAGCGGGGAGAATGGGTGGATCCACCGCCGGGCCTTGGCCCGGACCGTACGGTGGGTCCGGCGCGAGGAAGCGCCGGCGGTTGCTCTCGGAAGCACCGGAAGAAATCCGCAGTCCCGCCCCGAGGCGGCCGCACGACCAGGTGATCGATGACGCAGGACGAACGCATTCGCCCGATGGTGGGTGAGCAGAGCCCGCCGGGCGGAGCCCGTCGGGTCGCCACGTCACGCGCCGAACGCCGTCCCAAGTCCGCCCGCGGCGGTCGCGGCGGTGGTCGGCGCAAGGCCCCGCAGCCGGGCAAGGTCGTCTTCAAGGTGATCCTGAGCAGCCTGCTGGCGCTGGGGCTGGCGACCGGCGTCGGCGTGGTGCTGCTCTACAACAACTGGAACGGCAACCTCGACCGCGAGAACCTCTCCGCGCAACTGGGCACCGACCGACCCGAGAAGGTCGCCACCGGCCCCATGAACATCCTGGTGATGGGTGACGACACCCGCTCCGGCAAGGGCAACGACATCGACGGCGAAGGTGGCGGTGGGTCGGACACCACGATCCTCTTCCACCTCTCGGCCGACCGGAAGTTCGCCTACGGGATCTCGATCCCGCGCGACACCGTCATCGACCGGCCCGAGTGCTACAAGAAGGGCGGGGCCGTCATCCCCGCCCAGGCGGCCGCGCAGTGGAACGCCGCGTACGCCGTCGGCGGACCGGCCTGCACGATCCGGCAGGTCGAGCAGCTCACCGGGATCCGCGTCGACAACTACATCGTCGTCGACTTCAACGGCTTCAAGGACATGGTCGACGCCCTGGGTGGCGTTGAGGTCTGCATCCCCGAGGACATCGAGGACGAGGAGCACGGCATCACGCTGAAGGCCGGCACCCGCGAGATCAAGGGCCAGCAGGCCCTCAGCTACGTCCGGGTCCGGCACATCGGTGACGGCACGGACCCGCAGCGGATCAAGCGCCAGCAGGCGTTCATGGCCTCCATGATCAGCAAGGCCGTCGGCGCGGACACCCTCGCGCAGCCGGTCAAGCTCACCAAGTTCATCAACGCCACGACCAGCTCGCTCAAGACAGACTTCGAGAACATCGCCCAGCTCGCCGACATCGCCGCGTCGTTCAACGGCATCGGGCTGGACAACATCTCGTTCGTCACGACGCCGTGGGTCTACTCCACGGCCCAGCCGGGTCGCGTCGAGTGGACGTCCGAGGTCCGGAAGCTGTGGCGCCTGGCGCGCACCGACCGGCGCCTGACCAAGGAATTCCTGGGCGACTCGATCAGCGCTGGCGAGAACACCGACGGATCGTCGTCGGCCTCGGGCGGTGCGAGCTCCGG
>NZ_JBMCZA010000044.1:0-788 GCF_048654705.1 Nocardioides sp. CPCC 206348 | reverse complement strand
TGGCGCGACGAGCTCCACGACCTCGGCTTCCAACCACCGAATCAAGGGGCGGCAATCGACGCCGTACCTGTCGGTCACATCGACCGTGGCGCGGTCACCGAGCTCGTCCTGTCCCGGCTCGGTGCGCGGCGGTCGGCGTGGAACGGCGCCGACATCCGCGGCGAGATCGAGCGCATCATCGCCGCCGCCGGCGTCATCGCCGAACCCGCCGTACGGAGGGAGCTGGTCGAAGACCTCACCGCCCGCACCATCGACCAGTGCCCTCAGCTGGTCGACCGCCCCGACATCCCCGAACACATCCGCTCACTCACCTCAGTCAAGGTGCTCGCCGTCGAGGCCAACCTCATCGACCGGATCATCGCCCGCGCTGAACGTCCCGGACAGCCTGCGGCTGCACCACCATCCGTGAATGGGCGCAGGCTCGACCCTGGACAACAGCAGGTGGTCGCCGCGCTCACCGGCACCAGTTCACTGGCAGTCGTGCAAGGTGCCGCTGGGGCCGGAAAAACCACCGCCCTCTCGGCGGCAGCGACCCTGCTCGCAGCCCAGGAGCGTCGGCTGGTGGTGGTGACACCGACATTGAAGGCGGCTCGGGTCGCCGAGGCCGAGGTCGGCTCCCCCGCATCCTCGGCAGCGTGGCTCGCACACCAGTACGGGTACCGCTGGGATGCAGACGGGCGCTGGACACGCGAACCCCTCGACCCGCGCCGCGACCGCCATACCCTCGACGTCCGGGCACGGCTCCTGCCCGGTGACCTGCTCGTGGTCGACGAGGCCGGGATGCTCGA
>NZ_JBMCZA010000043.1:2595-3750 GCF_048654705.1 Nocardioides sp. CPCC 206348 | reverse complement strand
CCGGAGACCGCGCTGGTCGTGGTCAGCCAGGTCGCCTACAAGTCCGGCTGGCTGGCCGACGTCGAGACACTGACCCGGCTCGCCCACGACGCGGGCGCGTGGATCCTCGTCGACCTCTGTCACTCCTCGGGCGTCGTACCGGTGGAACTGGATGCGTGGGCGGTCGACCTGGCCGTCGGTTGCACCTACAAGTACCTCAACGGGGGACCGGGTTCCCCGGCCTTCGGGTACGTCGCGCAGCGGCACCTCGAGGGTGATGTGTTCGTCCAGCCGGTCCAGGGCTGGATGGGGGCCGCCGATCCTTTCAGGATGGGCCCGACCTACGCACCGGCCACCGGGATCCGGCGGTTGCTCAGTGGCACGCCGCCGATCATCGGCATGCTCGGGCTGGAGGACATGGTCGACCTGCTGGAGGAGGTCGGTGTCCCGGCCATCCGCGCCAAGTCGGTCGCGCTGACGGAGTACGCCGCCGCGCTGATCGACCGCGACCTGCCCGATGTGCGGTTCGCTTCACCCCGGGACCCGGAGCAGCGTGGCGGGCACGTGACGATCGCGCACCCGTCGATGCGTGCGGTGACCGCGGACCTCTGGGCACACGACGTGCTGCCCGACTTCCGCGAGCCCGACGGCCTGCGTCTGGGCCTGTCACCGCTCTCGACCTCCTTCGCGGAGGTCGAGGCCGGGATCACGGCGATCGCGGCGGCACTCAGGCGCTGAGCTGCTCCGAGAGCGCGGCGCGGAGCTCGCGCGCCTGCGCGTGCAGGACGGCGGCGGCGAACCCGTTTCCGCAC
Organism: Nocardioides sp. CPCC 206348; assembly: GCF_048654705.1. Taxonomy (NCBI): domain Bacteria; kingdom Bacillati; phylum Actinomycetota; class Actinomycetes; order Propionibacteriales; family Nocardioidaceae; genus Nocardioides; species Nocardioides sp. CPCC 206348. The sequence goes on along the minus strand of NZ_JBMCZA010000043.1, from coordinate 2,959 downwards.
GCGTCCTCGTGGTCGGCCTTCTCGTCCCAGACATCGGCGAGGTGGGCGACGGCGGCCAGCGGCTTGGCGTCGGCCTGTTCCTGGGCCCTCTTGCGGGCCTCACTGTTCATCATCATGCGGGCCTCCTTGGGCCGATACGGAGATCGTAGGCTTCCCATCGGTCGCTTCGTGGCGGATCGAAGAAGTTCAGATCCGGTCCCACGTCGTGCCGCCGTCGGTGGACTCGAGCAGGCCTCCTGTCGTGGCGAGGTAGAGGACTCCGTCGACCTGCGCTGCATCCCAGACAAAGGCGTCGTCCGCGAGGCCCAGGTCGACCGGGGACCCACCTTCTTCGGTCACCAGGACCGGGTCCGCGCCCGGAACT
>NZ_JBMCZA010000043.1:0-2585 GCF_048654705.1 Nocardioides sp. CPCC 206348 | reverse complement strand
GAGGTAGAGGACTCCGTCGACCTGCGCTGCATCCCAGATGGAGGCGTCGTCCGCGAGGCCCAGGTCGACCGGGGACGCACCGTCTTCAGTGACCAGGACGGGGTCCGCGCCAGGAACCAGGACGCTGTCCTCGGTGAGGGGAATCGCACCCGAGACGGCGGCGGTGCTGCTGAACCCTACGAAGTAATCGCTCCCAACGGTCCATCGGTAGATGGTCGCCTCGGGTTCTCCGACACCCTCGCAGGTCATGAAGATCGCCCCGTTGGTAGGGAGCAACCTGTGCTCGCCGGAGCATGGCCACGGGAGCTCCTGCCACGAGATGCCGTTGTCCGTGCTGAGTCGCGGGACCGACGTGATGTTGCCCTCGCCGATCGGTCGCGGCTCGACGACGACGGTGTCGCCGACGATCGCGACCCACTGCATGCCGTCGGTGTCGGGGACGTCGAAGTGCTGGAAGTCGTCGCTGCCGACCGGAGCGCGCCAGAGGCTGCCCGACCCGAAGTTCACCATCCACGCGTAGTCCGCGGAGGAGTCCACGAGGTAGCTGTCGCCGAGGTACTGAGGCGCTTCGGGCGGGAGGTCGAGGGTGGTCCAGGTGCGTCCGGCGTCGTGCGTGGTCCAGACCTGGTCCTCGGCCGCGGCCCAGCCGTTGCGGCCGTCGGGGGTGAAGGACAGCCGGTCGACGAACGGGACCGGGAACCGGTGCAGCTCCTGCAGCTTGCCGGTGCGCCGTTCGTAGAGCACCGAACAGTCGCACTGGGCGTTGTCTGCGGTCACGTAGAGAACACCGCCTGCGGCCTCCACCGCGAGCGAGGACGGCAACGCATCGAGCGGCGCGGGGTCAGTGACCGTCTCCGTCGGCCTCGGTGCCGGGGACGGGCGCGAGTCGTCGGACAGCAGCGATCCGCCGAACGCGATGCCGCCGACCACGACGGCAGATGCCACCACGGCACCCAGCGTGGTCCGGGTCGTACGACGGCGCCGGGCGCCGCGGCGTACGTCGCTGAGCATCCGGTCGGTGGCGCCGTCGACGTCCGCGCCGAAGGCCTCGCGCAGGGCTTCCTCGAGGCTGGTCATGACATCTCCTCCCGGTCGGCGAAGGTGGGCAGCTGGACACGGAGGGCAGCCATGGCGCGGTTCGCCTGGCTCTTGACGGTTCCGATCGAGCAACCGAGCGCCTCGGCGGTCTGCGCCTCGGTGAGGTCCTCGTAGTAGCGCAGCGCGATCACGGCCCGTTGCCGCGGTGGCAGCCGTCGTACGGCGGCGAGGAGCTCGTGGTCGAACGGCCGCTCTGATCCACCGGAATCGGCATCGCCCCGCTCGGTGAGGGGGCGTTCGCGGCGCACCTTGCGCCAGACCGACACGCTGCGGTTCACCATCGCTCGTCGTACGAATGCCTCGGGGTCATCGACGCGCCTCCACCGCAGGAGTGTGCGCTCGAGGGCGTCCTGCACGAGGTCCGCTCCGCGCTGCTCGTCGCCGGCCAGGGCCCGGCCGAGCTTGAGCAGGTGGGGGAGCCGTGCCTCGACGAAGGCCGCGAACGCGGCGTCGTCCCGCTCGTCCGCGCCACCTTCAGCCGCACCCCGTCGGGGCCGCGCTGTCATCGCGCCTCCACCGGGCTCATGTTGCCGCTCCATGTCCCAAGGACGCGCGAGCCACGCAAAGGGTTGTACGCGAGTTTCCCGGCCGGTGAGCAGGCTCCCTAGACTGGCCGATCGTGGGCCACATCCAGATCACGCCGTCGATCCTCAACTCCGACTTCGCCAGGCTCGGGGAGGAGGTCGCGCGGATCCCCGGTGCTGACTGGGTGCACGTGGACGTCATGGACAACCACTTCGTGCCCAACCTGACCTTCGGCCCGACCATGGTCGAGGCGCTAGCCCGCGCGAGCTCGGTGCCGCTGGACGCGCACCTGATGATCGAGGACGCCGACCGCAACGCCCTGGCCTACGTCGAGGCCGGTTGCGGCTCCGTGACCTTCCACGTCGAGGCGGCCAAGGCCCCCGTGCGCCTGGCGCGGGAGATCCGCAAGGCCGGCGCCCGGGCGAGCATGGCGCTCAAGCCTGCGACCCCGATCGAGCCCTACGAGGACATGCTCGCCGAGCTCGACATGGTGCTGATCATGACCGTGGAGCCCGGCTTCGGTGGCCAGAAGTTCCTCGACCTGTGCCTGCCCAAGATCCGCCGCGCGCGGGCGCTGATGGACAAGCACGGCGTCGAGACCTGGCTGCAGGTCGACGGTGGCGTGTCCCTGGAGACCATCGAGCGCTGCGCCGAGGCGGGGGCCGACGTGTTCGTCGCCGGCTCTGCCGTCTACTCCGCCGAGGACCCGGACAAGATGATCGCGTCCCTGCGCGAAGCCGCCACCGCCGCACAGGTGAAGTAGCTCCGCACCCACGCGTACTGTCGGTGGGGAAGCCGTTCAGGCTTCCACTCAAAGGAGCAGTCATGGCCGACAAGTCACCCCGTCAGAACCTGTCCAAGAAAGCGGGCAAGTCTCTGAAGGAGAAGCGCGCGGACAAGCACGCCAAGGCCGATGCGAAGAACACGTCGTCGATCGTTCCCCCGGGCAAGGGCCGCTGAGG